>NZ_CAKRLH010000005.1 GCF_934359325.1 uncultured Porphyromonas sp. | reverse complement strand
GGACGGGGGCAAAGTTGACGTGGATGCCGACGCGGCGCGCCTCCTCTGCCGTCGCCCGACCATACTCATAAGCCAGTTGAGGGTCGTCAGTGGCGCCGAGGAGCATATTACGGGGCCACTTCATCGAGTCGGAGAAGCGCATCGAGAGTCCCCACTCGCCATCCATAGCCACCAGCATAGGTACGCGAGCCTCGCGGCGCATCCAGTTGGCGAGCCGGACCACATCCTTGGGGCTGCCCTTCTGCCAGAGGACGCAGCCAAACTCCCCCTCCAGCACCTGTCGGTGCCAGTTGTCGAGTCCGGCCTTATCCACCTTGGGCCAAGTCATCGGCATGATCAGCTGGGCCGCCTGCTGTCGGGGCGAGAGGGTGGCGAGGACGCTATCGGCCCACGCCTCAGCGGCGGCCTTACGCTCCACGTCTCTCATCATCCTCGGCTCGACGACCTGAGCGCCTGTCATCAGTGGCAGCAGCACCGCCGCCACACCGTATAGTATTCTCTTCATAAGTAATTATCTGTGTCTTAGTTGTGGGTGAATTATTTTAGCTCCAAAACTTCGGAGATCTTGCTCTGGAGGTTATCCTCGTTGAGTGCCGTCACGCAGTAGTACCCCTTTTGGCTCACCTCAAGGGAGCTCCCCTTGGTAATAGCTAGCACTACAGCCTCTTGCTCTGGAGTAGAGGTGAAGTAGACGACAGATCGAGTCTCTCCAGTCGTGACCCATGTGAGTCGTCCATCATTGTAGCTGAGGTCCTTGACGGGTAATACTTGTTTGGTCATCCGTGAGAAGCTAGGAAGAGGCATCACTGTCGGGTATTCCTTACTGAGTCGATCAAGGATACCTCCTCTATTGTCCACCAGATCTTGCAACCTATAGTAGATGCCACCGTAGACCCTTGGGTCTTTCCTGGCAATGGCGATCTGTTTGCTAATCTCATCTGCATTGGTGCTAAACCCCTCCTCTCCCACTCTATAGGCGGCGTGTCCAACTGCCAGGGGAGTCTTGTAGCTATACTGGCAGAACCAAGAGAGCCTCTGATAAAAACCAGACTGACTAGTGGGATTGATCGCTTGATAGAGCTGGGGGATGATCAAGTCAAGCCAGCCATTTTTACACCAGTGTCGGGTGTCAGCATAGAGATCCTTGAGGTTATGATCTGCATTGGATCCGGGGGAGATGGAGAATGTGACGCCGGGATGTTTCGTCCGTAGCATTTGACTAACAGAGGAGACCATCTTATTGACATTATCAATTCTGAAATCCGTGACGGTGCTGTACTCAGAGCCGTACTTCTCGTAGTCTGCTGCATCATCAAATGCCCCCTGACTCTGCTCGGGGTAGAAGTAATCATCGAAGTGTATCCCATCGATGCCCGGGTACTTTGTCAGTAGTTCATCGATGATATCCAGCAGCCTCTGCCTTACTTCGGGAAGGGCCGGATTGTACATCCGGATCTTCTCCAGATCCCATACCCACTCCCTGGGGATGGAGGGGTGCAGTGGGCCGAAGGCTTTTTTATTGTCCGGTCGAGTCTCGATGCGGTAGGGATTGATCCAAGCGTGGAACTCCATCCCTCTCTCATGTGCCTCCTTGATCATAAAGCCGAGGACATCATATCCCGGATCTTGTCCTCTCTTACCTGTGATAGACTCACTCCAAGGTTCGTACTTTGAGTCATAAAAGGCATCGCCCATCGGGCGTACCTGAAAAAATACTGCGTTGAAGTGATACTTACGGAGCAAGTCTAGTCTGTCAGTGAAGAGCTCCCTTTGCACCTTAGGATTATAGTTGCCGTGTGGCCAGTCTAGCTCCCATGCCGTCGTCATCCAGACGGCACGTAGCTCTCCCCTTGGGATCTTTATCGTGGGCATTTGCGGTGGAGTAGGTGGAGTAGGCTCACTTCCGGATCCGCCCTCCCTCTTACACCCTGCCAGTCCTACGATCATCAGGAGTGCGACGGCGATACTGTATAGTGGTCTGTAATTCATACTGTTTTTGTAAAAGTACAGAAAAAAGATCTCCCCGAGACGATCTGAGCCTGGTAACAAGCTTAGACCTGCCGGGGAGATCTCACATATTAACGGAAAATAGATGGCTTAGTGATTAGTCATCAAGGGTTTTGGCAGGAATCTCTGCAATGGCAAATCCTGCATCGCTGTGGAAGCCGAAGAGATAGAGAGTGGCGTCCTTGCCCTCCTTATCCTTCTTGACAAAGCAGCCGGTGTTGGTCCCGGGTGCAGCATTTGTGGTTCCCTGCAGTGAGACCTCCAGGAGCGGTTTCTGTCCGGACTCATCAAGTATCTTGATGCCCTCCAGCTCGTCCTTGCCCTGAGTGATGTTGTACACCATAAGTACAGGAGACTGCTCACCTCTGCGAGCGGCTGTTACACCTATTAGGTAACGCTCACCATTGAAGTACACGACTCTACTACTCTGGAGATTGACCGGGAGGGTCGTACTCCCGGTAGTGTAGAGTGCATTCCCCTCTGCATCGGTCACCTTAAGCGGCATCTCAAATCCATTGAGTAAGTAGTACTTAGAGTTACCCGCTCTAAGCATCGTGACGTAAGGAGACTGACCTTTGTGAGAGGATAGTACGGAGCAGGCATCGGCGTCCGCCTGAGTAAAGTCCTTGACTGGGAATCGAAGGATATTGGTCTGAGCATTATCCCCGGTATAAATGTATCCGTTGCCCTGCTCATCCAAAGTGATGGAGAAGTTATCGAAGTAGCGCTTGCCGCCGCCTTCGATCTTATTAGCATCAAACTTAAGGAGCAAGTCCGGCGCCTTGGATGGGTCGGTCCAGTGGTAAACCTTAGCATTTAGTGCACCGGCAAGGTTGGAGATGTAGATATGATCCCCGATGACCTCTGCCATATTGATCGGGAATATACCGCCCCCGATACCCTCAGTATTGAGCTTGATGGGATCAAACTTACCTGTCAGCAGATCCTCGGTGCGGAAGACGTGAGCACCGACTGAGCTTCGAGCCGGTACGACGACCCACTTCTCGCTCATGCCTGCTCCACGAGTCACCAGACCACCGAAGCCATTATACTCCGGATGGGTGTCCTTGAGCGTAGCTGCGGTGTAGTCATGGATCTTGGTCTTGTCAAAGTCAGCACCATAGACCGGCACCAGCAGTCGTATCGTTGCGAAGTACTCACGGAAGTGCTTGCCATTGACCACCTTGACGATGATTGTCTGACGGTCGCTCCCCTCGGGAACCTCTACTGCATAGGATTCCTTGTCGAGGGCACCTCCGGGTGCCATCTTTGCCTCAAACTTGAGGGCGGACAGGTCGGTCTCAGGATCGATTCGAGGGAACGAGATCGTCTTAGAGAAGTCGTCAACGACTCCCTCTACCACCTGATCGCCATTCTTACCTGCATTGATTATTTTTAGACCGAGGAGCTCTGCCTTGTCAGGTGACTCCACGTTGGTAGGAAACTTGTCGCTACATCCTGTGGTAGTCAGTCCGAGTGACAGACCGAGACAGGCCATCAGGAGAGCTGGTAGTATGTTTTTGAGTTTCATATTCTTTAGTCATTATCTTCGAGTGAGACAATTACTGCTGCGGCCACCCCTCGGTCTGCTTCAGTACGTAGCCCTTACTCTTGTAGTCGTCCATCTGATTCTTTCCGACTGGAGTGAGGTAGGGATTGACATTTACAAGTCCGAGGAAGGGCTGACGACCCTCCGTGGAGGTCTCGTGGAAAAAGCCCTTGAGAGCTGCTTTATTCTTACCGTTATAGACAATCATGGTGCCATCCTCTGCGACGACGGCTGTCACACCGATGTTCTTGCTGTCAAGCGTGACGTTGTCTGACTGGAAGTCTACCCAAGAGCCGGAGAGGAGATCTGCATTCTTGGAGGTGTCCATGTACTCCAGCTTACCCCATCGCTTGAGGTCACCGAAGCGCATACCGTCAAATGCAAACTCCATACGACGCTCACGTCTGATCTCCCACAGAAGTGGACTCACAGAGGGGTCGCGGTCCGGATCGTTGGGGAGAGCTGCCAGCTGTATAGGTGCAGTCTGCTGGACGCCCTTGGCTACGGCCTCCTTGGCGAGAGGGCGCTTCCTGATGGTATTGATGGTCCGGTCAAGATCTTCCTGAGTCACCGGTGAACCGCCCATTGTAGCGAGCTCAGCCTTAGACTCTATGTCTATCAGAAGGATCTCCGCATATCTCAGTATCGGGGCATCTGTCGTATTCTTAGCTCCCTGATACTCCGGTGGCAGAGGATTCACACCCTCAAGACGACGGGGGAAGAACTTATTCGGGAATAAGTATGAGCCCTTGGACATAGGAGTGGGCTGATCATAGAAGGTTGCCTCAAACCGAGAGTCAGTCGTCTTGATCATCTCCGACAGGCGGTAGGAGTCAGCACCATTAGTATCGGACTCGGATCTCACTTTGCCGTCTACGCAGATGTAGGACTTGAGGAGGTCAGTGGTGCCACCCATGGCGATAGAGTTGGCGGTATTGCTGTAGTGAGCCAGCATGTGCCCTACATTGGTGGTCAGGTCATATACTCTGTAGATGATGCACTCCTGATTGCCGGCGAGGCTCTCAGAGGTATAGAGAGACTTGTAGTCGCCATCGATGCGATACTTGCCACTGGAGATGATCATCTCGCAAGCCTCTTGTGCGAACGTGAAGAACTTCTTTGCACGCTCCTGATCCTTGTAGTAGTACTTCTGCCAGGATCCCTCTGTCAGTGCTATCTGAGCAGCCACACCGGCTACCCAGTAACGATTAATCTGCTGGTCGCCATCGCTCAGTCGGACACTCTCCAGGGCGAACTTAAGATCGTCATAGACATGGTCCATGACCTCGTTACGCGGAGTGCGCTCCTTGTAGAGCTCGTCCAGCTCGCTATCGCCGACGAGATGATCGTAGTAGGGTACATCTCCCCATTGACGGGTCAGGAGTGCATAGTCGTACGCTCTCAAGAAGCGAGCCACACCCATCCAGTGGTTGTACGCCTCATCTGTGAGCTTGCCCTTGGCATAGGTGTCGAGCCGATCGCTCAGCAGATTGATGCTGCGGAGAGTCTTCATATTCCAGATCGAGGAGGAGGGCACTGATCGGCGGAAGTTCCCCTGTCGTCCCATGTAGACAGCATCGTCGCTAAAGTCTCCGGTGTGCATGTCCGTGTCGTCATAGCCTATGAAGAACTTAGGTATAAGATCATTGACATAGTTACGGATCAGGTTTTCGTCGCTCCAGGTGGTAGCATCGTCATTGACCGAAGTCTTAGGAGGTCTGTCGAGGAGATCCGAGCAGCTGGATAGGCAGATAGGCGTGAGCAGCAGAAGTGCCAAGCCGGATATGATGTTTGAAATATTGAGTCTCATATGATTTGTGATTCTGAGAGGTTAATCATAGAGTGATCTGAAGTCCGAGAGATGCGGACTTAAAGGAAGGATTGGATGTACCGGTGCGACCCATATTATAATTGCCGTCGGTTCGCAGCATAGATGATCCGGAGACAGCCTCTGGGTCGATCGGCAGACCGCGCAGCTTGTCGAAGGTGAAGAAGTTCTCCATCGTACCATAGATACGTACCGTCTTGAGACCGGCGTAGTGGGTCCACTTCTTAGGCAGTGTGTAGCCGAGCGTGATATTCTTGATGCGGGCATAGGACATATCGAGCATATAGCGGCTCTGTGTCTTGAGGTTAAAGCCCTGGTTTGCACCACTGTTATTCCAAGCTCTGGGATAGAATGCATCCGTGCGGTCAGGTCTCCAGTAGTCCTTGGCAAAGGTGCTTGGCATAGCTCCCTCCTTGGCGAAGTATCCCGGGATGGCGAGCTGACCACTACCCCAGATCTTACGCTTGCCCACTCCCTGGAAGAAGATGGAGCAGTCGAGACCCTTCCACTCAGCACCGAGACGAAGTCCCCACTCATAGCGGGGTGTGAAGTTTCCTATCACCACCCGATCGCCGGGATCTCCAAAGGTGCCCTTACCTGGCGTAATGTATCCGTCCCCATTGACATCTACATACTTGACGTCACCGGGGCTATTTAGCAAGACTTGATTGCCGTCCTCGAAGTAGGTCTGATAGACAGGGTTGTCACCTGCGAGCTTATTGGTCAGCTTATCGTTGCCCTCCCAGATGACGTGGGTCTGAACGATGTTGCCATCGGCATCGTGGACAAAGTCCTCTGCTTGGTAGAGTCGGTCTGTCACATAGCCATAGAGGTCTCCGTACCTCTTACCGGTGGTGAAGGTGTTGTCGATCAGTCGGTTCTCCCATGGAGTGTTCCAGTCAGCAGCCTTGACGATGTCGGTAATGGCATCGGCAATGTTGGCGTTGATGGTCAGGGTAAGGTCATTACCAAAGTGCTGGGTAAAGTCCATCCCGAGCTCCCATCCACGTGTGCGGAGGTGACCATAGTTGCCCTTAGGCGCAGAGGCACCAAAGGTATTCGGCAGAGCCTCGCCGTCGATGATCATATTCTTCGTGTCCCTCTGATACCACTCAAAGACGAAGCCTAAGCGGTTATCAAAGAAGCGCACATCCGCTCCCAGATTGAGGGTCTCGATATCCTGCCAGGTGATGTTTGAGGAGACGGGTGAGGGGGTCGTCAGTCCATAGAACTGAGTGCCATCTGAGTGTAGCCAGCTATTCTTGCGTAGCTCCATGGTGGAGAGATACAGGCTGTTGGATACCGACTGGTCACCGATCACACCCCAGGAGGCACGTAGCTTGAGGAAGGAGAGATAGTCTGATATGCTCTCCATGAATTGCTCATTGCTTACCACCCATCCAGCGGATAGAGAGGGGTACCAGCGCCAGCGGAGATCCTTGGGGAACTTAGATGTCCCGTCGTAGCGGAGGTTCATCTCGAGGAGATACTTGTCCATATAGGAGTAGTTGTATCTCCCGAAGAATCCTACCTGCGATCCCCAGCCGGCACCACCACCGACGGTTTCCTTACCATCAGCGAAGTTGAATTGTGGGTTGTCCGTGATATTCAGCTCATCGCGGCGAGAGAAGTGGCTTGCCCACTCAGAGGCGGTGATGTTCGTACCGAGCATAAACCTCATCTTGTGTGCGTCTGCCAGGAGGAGGTTGTAGGTCGTAAAGGCATTGAACGTATGGAGCTCGGATAGCGAGCTAGCCATCCGATAGTAGGTGCTGCTCTTGGCCTTATACTGGGTCATCGGGAAGCGATAGGCCGGCATCCCGCCTTCCGAGGTCGGGTTTCCGTTCTCATCCACATAGACCTGTACTCCATTCTCGTCTACCCACGGGTTCACACCATACCAGTGAAATGCTCCACTCATGGTGGGCATGGAGGAGATGTTTCGAGAGTCTGTGGTCGTGTAGGAGTAGTCTGCCTGTAGATCCCAGTCATCTGTAAAGTCTATCGTCAGACCTGCGGTATAATTGGAGTACCGAGAGCGATCGCTATTGGTATTGGCCTGTACGGTATCCCAGTAGGGATCACGGATGATCTCTCCGTGCTGGGTGCGTACTCCCTGAGGGAAGAGCCGGCTCCATCGATAGAGATAGAGCCACGGATCCGCACCAAAGCCATATGCTGCATTGGGGTAGCGTTTGGTGCCGTCTGCGTACCTGGCACCGCCTCTCACGCTGATTAGGTCATTGATCTTAGTGGAGAGATTGAGATTGAAGGTAAAGCGGCTATAGTTGTCCTGCTTAGCCGGCTTCATCATACCGTCCTGACTAAGGTAGCCAAAGGAGAGATTGTAGGAGGTGTCTCCCCTCTTGCCATTCAGAGAGAGGTTGTGATTGTGTGAGAAGGCGCTCGGCTTGACCATCTGGGAGATGGGGTCGTAGAGACGATAGCCAAATTTCTGCGTGCCGTCCCACCACCAGTCTCGTCCGTAGACGACAGGTGCGTCGGCAGGGAGATCTCCATACTTCTGCTGCCACTCCCTGACCTTCTCGATACTGGTCTCGTCGACTCTCCAGAAGCCGCCGGCAGGTCCGGACTGTTTCATATTACGATGTGCGTCCAGGGTGTACTCCAGACCCTCGACTCCTGCCATCTCGATTTTCTTAAAGGGAGACTGGAAGGTAAGGTTATTGGAGTAGGTGATGTCTGTGACATCCGTCTTGGCACCCTTCTTTGTGGTGATCAGGATGACACCAAAGGCAGCCTTAGATCCGTAGATAGAGCTTGATGCGGCGTCCTTAAGCACGGATATGCTCTCGATGTCGTTGGGGTTGATGTAGTTGAGGCTGGGTACCTCTACGTTGTCTACGAGGATAAGAGGTGTACTTCCTCCGGCTATGGATCCGATCTGACCGCGGATCTTAACGACCGGGCTACTACCCACCTCACCTGTAGGGACGGTAATGGAGAGACCGGGGATGGTACCTTGGAGTCCGCGAGCAGCATCAGGGAGTGGGCGGCTACCCATCGTCTTCTCCACGTCGACGCTGGCGACAGCGCCGGTGAGGTTCTCCTTCTTCTGGGTACCGTAGCCGACTACGACCACCTCATCAAGGAGCTCACTGTCCGGCAGGAGCTTGATCGTGAGGCTGGTGCGTCCGTTGAGCTTGATCTCCTGCGGGATGTAGCCGACGAAGGAGATGCGTAGGGTGGCATCGGAGGCCACATCAGTGATGGTGAAGTGCCCGTCCAGGTCGGTGATCGCACCCTTATTGGGCACGCCGATGACCTTGACTGATGCACTCATGACCGGCTGATCGGTCTCGTCGGTGACGGTACCCTTGACCGTCACTCTCGACTGGGCCGACAGCGTGGCGGGGAGCAGGAGGAGGCAGGTCAGCAGCCCCAGGAGTAGGGTGCTGCTATGGCGCCATCTGCTGCAGAGCTCTGTCTTGACATTCATAATAGCTGGAGTGAAATAATTAGTGATTAGCGAGTCGAACTACAGAATCTCTCACCCGTGCTGCAGCCGTAGCGGCAGTCGGGATAGAGGAGGTAGCGGGCACGCATGGAAATGTAGTCGTTGAGGTCCGCCTGCCAGCCGGCACGGATCGCCTCGGGAGAGACGCCCGACTCCAGCTGCTGACGGAGCGTGGGACCTCCGGCGAGGAGGTCAAAGAACTGCGGTCTGGTGATCAGACTGACGCCGGCAGCGCTGCTGCGGGCGGCTATGTCGGTGAGGATCTCGACATTGATCCCCGGCTCGACGGTATACTCGGTGAGGTCGGGTCCGTAGCAGACCTTGCCCTCATGCTTGGGGGCGTGTGCCCCGGCGATACTCTGTGGGGTAAAGGTGTGGCAGCCCATCCGCTTGTCCGGATAGCCGGTCTGCTCAAAGGGCTGCTCCGTGCCGCGTCCCTCGCTCCAGCAGGTCCCCTCGATGAAGCAGAGGGTAGGGTAGAGCAGCAGGGCGCGGTCGCTCCTGAGGTTGGGGCTCGGGCGAACGGGGAGGCTGTAGGGGTCGCCGTGCTTCCACCCGAGGAGGGTGACGACGGTCAGGTCTGCGGTGAGTCCCTCACCGAGCCAGCCCTCGCCATTGATCATCCGTCCCAGCTCGCCCATGGTGAGCCCGTGGACGGCGGGGATGGGGAACATCCCGACGAAGGAGCGGTACTTCATGTCCTTAAGTACCGGACCGTCTACCGCGTCGTGGGGATTGGGCCTGTCGAGGACGATGATCGGCGTGCCGGTCTCGGCGCAGGTCTGCATGACGTAGTAGAGGGTGCTGATGTAGGTAAAGAAGCGCACCCCCACGTCCTGCAGGTCGAAGAGGACCACATCCAGCCCGGCGAAGTCCTCAGCCGTCGGCTTATGGTGCTTGCCGTAGAGGGAGATGACCGGGAGACCGGAGACCGGGTCTGTGGCGGAGTCAACCTTTGCTCCCGCATCTGCCATGGCGCGGAAGCCATGCTCGGGAGAGAAGAGACGCTTCACCTCGACCCCGCTGTCGATCAGGGCATCGAGTAGGAAAGTGTGTGCCGGGTCGGTCTGCACGGCCGCCTGATTGGCAACCAGTCCCACGCTCTTCCCCTCGGTGAGGCGGACGATCTCGTCCATCCGGTCGGCGCCCACCTGCAGCTGTGCTGAGGCGGAGAGGGCGGAGAGTAGGAGGAGCAGGGCGAGGGCGATATCTTGTCTTACTGTCATAGGTGGGGGAGTTTTATAAGGGGTAGGTGTAATAGCCGAGTCTACAGGGGTGATTTCTTTTACCGATATTAGTTGTGTCTATTACCGGTAATAGGTTTCTCTATTACCGGTAATAGAATTCTCTTTTACCGGTATTAGTGAAGAGGCTATTGCAGGGACCATAGGTGGTGGTTACTTGAGGACTGAGGAGGCGACGATATTGGAGATCACCTCATTGAGTCGGGTGGTGGAGGTATTGTCGTGCGGGTGGACCCGATTGGCGAGCCAGATGATGGCGACGCGTGTCTCGGGGTCGATGCTGACGTAGGTGCCGGTGTAGCCGGTGTGGCCGAAGGTTCCCTCGTGGAGCAGGTCGCCCATCGCCCAGATATTGGGGAAGGAGCCGAAGCCGGGTGTGCGGCCGCTCTCGTTGGGGAAGGCCGGGTGCAGGGTGGTGAAGACGCGGACGGTATTGGGCATCAGGATCCGCTTGCCGTGCCAGAGTCCGCCATCCATCAGCATGGTGCAGAGCGCTGCCATCTCCTCGGCGGTAGAGAAGAGTCCGGCATTGCCGGAGATGCCACCATTGAGCTTACGGGCCATCGGGTCGTGGACGGCGCCGCGGAGTGGAAGTCCGTCGGGCTGCAGCTCCGTGGGAGCGCAGTTCTTTAGGTTCTTCCCGGTGGGGAGAAACCCGGTATGCCGTAGTCCCATAGGGCGGTAGATGTGACCGGTGACGTAGTCCTTGAGCGTCTCGCCGGTGACCTGCTCGAGGATGTACTGGAGGGTGATAAAATTGAGACAGCTGTAGGTGGCCCGCCCCTCGTTGGGAGCGTAGAGACGCTTCACCTCGGCGATGTGCTTCTCGAGCCCTCGGCGTGGGGTCTCCTCGCCTCGCTTGAGTACCTCGGAGACGGAGGCGTAGGGCGGCAGTCCGGAGGTGTGGGTCAGCAGGTGCCCGATGCGGATCGGGTCCTTGGGGTCCCAGTCGGGGAGGTAGTCGGCGACGCGGTCACGCAGCGTGATCCGCCCCTCCTCGAGGAGCTGCATGATGCTGATGCCGGTTGCCATAGGCTTCGTCACCGACGCCATGTCGAAGAGCGTCTCGACGGTCATCGGCTCCACCGTGGGGGTGAGGCTGCGGTGGCCGTAGGCCTTGAGGTAAACCATTTTTCCATCCCGAACCACCGCCAGGACGCCACCCGGGAGGAGTGAGTCGGCGATGGAGACCGTGATGGCACTGTCGCAGCGGGCGAGGGTAGCCGCATCCATACCCATCTCAGCGGGAGTAGCGCGCGGGAGGAGCTTCTCCTGAGCCGTGCCGGAGAGGGAGAGGAGTAGGAGCAGTAGGAGTAGGGAGGTCTTTCTATTTTTCATCACTTGGTATACTTGTCCAGGACGGCGCGGACCGACCCTGCCTCGAGGAGCTCCTCCTGCGCCCGATCGTGGGCCCAGTCGTAGTAGTCCATCAGCATGCGGGTGCCACGCTCGACTAATTTCTTATTACTCAGCTGCATGTCGACCATGCGATTGCCCTCCACGCGACCCATGTGGATCATGAGGGAGCTGGAGATCATATTGAGCACCATCTTCTGCGCCGTGCCGCTCTTCATGCGGGAGCTGCCGGTGACGTACTCCGGTCCGACGACGGTGACGATGGGGTGCTTGGCGGTGAGGGCGATGGGAGAGCCGGGGTTGGAGGTGATACCTCCGGTGACGAGACCCCTGCGATTGGCTTCCTTGAGTCCGCCGAGAACGTAGGGCGTGGTGCCGCTGGCGGCGATGCCGATGACGGAGTCGTCCTCCCCGATGTCGTAGGCGGACATATCTGCCCAGGCCTGGTCGGCGATGTCCTCCGCATTCTCCACCGGATGGCGGAGGGCGTAGTCTCCGCCGGCGATCAGACCGATGAAGAGCGTCGGCGGCATACCGTAGGTGGGCGGGATCTCAGAGGCGTCGAGGACGCCGAGACGTCCGCTGGTGCCGGCGCCGATGTAGAAGACCCGACCGCCTCGCTCCATCCTCGGCAGGATGTCGTCCACGAGACCGGCTATGGCGGGGATCACATCGGAGACTGCATCGGCGATCTTGTGGTCCTCGCGATTGATGTCCGTGAGCAGTTCGAGCGTGCTCTTCTCCTCTAAGTGGTCGTAGAGGGAGGCGGACTCGGTGATGTTGGTAAAGTCGGTACTCATTTCTTGATCGTGTGGTAGCGAACCAGCCCCTCCATCGGTACGGAGAGGACCTGTCCGAGATGTATGCCCTCTGCCTCGGCTGCTTCCTCGAGGACAGCGTGGAAGTTGTGTGCAATGGAGCCGACGAAGTGGACCGGCGTGGTTTCCCAGTTGTTATAGAGCTTCACGTTTCTCCTGAAGAAGGAGCGGAAGCACTCCCTGACCATCGACCGCACCTCAGGTACGTCGATCTGTTTACGGATAAAGGGCGCGAGCGAGGCGAGGAAGCGATTGGGCTGCGACTCCTTATAGACACGCTCGAGGACGGTGGCGGTGGTGATCTCGGGATAGGTCTCCTCGAAGTCTCTCTCGACGCTCTCCGGGAGCAGTCCCTTGAGGAGGTCGGCGATGAAGTGCTTGCCGAGGACCGCGCCACTACCCTCGTCGCCGAGGATGTAGCCGAGCGGGGGGACGTTGGCGACGATCGCCTCGCCGTCGTAGCGGCAGGAGTTGGCACCGGTGCCGAGGATGCAGACGATGCCAGGCTCGTGACCGCAGAGGGCGCGGGCGGCACCGAGCATGTCGGTCGTCACCGTCACCTCGCCCACCAGCAGACTGCTGATGGCTCGGCGGATCATCGGTTGCTTCTCATCCCTCGCACCGGATCCGTAGAAGTAGATCCTCGTGAAGCAGTCCACGGGGAGCATCGGCAGAAGCTTCGTCCGGATCTCCTCCCGGATCTCCTCCTCGGTGACGAAGTAGGGATTGAGCCCCTTCGTGTAGGCGTGTCCCGTCACTTCCCCCGTCAGATCATCCATAGCGGTCCACTCCGTCTTGGTGGACCCGCTGTCGGCGATTAGTATCATAGCTTGATGAATATGTTTTTCTTATATAACGTATGGGCGATCAGCCAATTGATGCCCAGGAATATCAGTGAGTAGGTGAGAGAGGCGAGCTTCGGCTCGGCTATCGCTCCCGAGAGTAGGCGCCATGACAGTCCGGCGATACCGAGTCCATCCGACGTCACGGGGATGTAGAGGAAGAGCAGACAGAGCACCGTCGAGGCGAGGTAGGAGAAGAGTGCATTGGCTCCGAAGGGACGGAAGAAGGCGAGGTATCTCTCGCCGCCCCGCTCCTCCGTCAGCCAGACGAGCAGACCCAGCAGGGTCGCCCCGAGACCACAGGTGATGAGGACAAAGGTGGGGGACCAGATCTTCTTGCTTACCGGGAGACAGCCCGAGAGCAGGTAGCCGACGAGGGCCATCAAGAGCCCGGAGATGAGCAGCCCGAGGATCCTTCGGTCGCCCTCGTAGCGCATCATGCGCTCGCCTACCAGGCTGCCGATCAGCACCTGCATCACGGCGGGGATGGTGCTCATCAGTCCCTCGGGGTCGATACCGTTGTCAGAGTACATATGGTTCTCCGTCAGGATGGCGCGGTCGATCCGGGAGAGGATGTTCTCCGGTCCGTAGACGTACCCATTCCCGAGGAGCAGGAGCAGCGCGTATCCCGCCAGCGTCGCACCGATGAGTGCCGGCAGCCGCTTGTGCGGGATCGTCATCAGGAGCAGCGCCCCCAGTCCGTAGGTGAGGCCCAGCCGGACAAATACCCCGGAGATCCTCATGTGGGGGAGATAGTCCACCGCATGGAGCAGCCGCTCCGTGAGATCCGCCTCCGGATCGGGGTGGAACCACCGTCTCAGGAAGACTGCCACGAAGCCCACCACCCAGCCGATGAGACAGAGTAGGAGCGTCCGGCGGAGTACCTTCCAGCCCGTCTGTCTATTGAGGGTGAAGTGACTCTTGGAGAGGCTGAGGTACATCGACACCCCCATGATGAAGAGGAAGAAGGGGAAGACCAGGTCCGTCGGTGTCAGCCCGGTCCACTCCGCATGCTGCAGAGGGGCGTACATATGTCCCCAGGAGCCGGGGTTATTCACGAGGATCATCCCAGCGACTGTCATCCCGCGCATCAAGTCGATCGCGACGATGCGCCCCTTGGCCTGCTCCTTACTCATGCCCGCTCCGCCTTATGACTACAGATCAGCAGGCCCAGCATTGTGGAGAGGGCGTTGATGATCAGGATCTCGTAGCTGAAGTGGTATCCTCCAAACCACTCTACCGAGTTGCTGTCGAGGATGTAGCAGAGGATCGGCGACAGGATCACCACGATGGGGATCAGCCGGTCGCGCACCCGCCGCTTGGAGAAGATGCCGAAGGTGAAGAGTCCCAGCAGCGGTCCATAGGTATAGCTGGAGAGGACGTAGACCGCATTGATCACCGAAGTATTATTGAGTATCTCGAAGGCGATGATGCATACGCCCATCAGCAGCGCCATCCCCACATGGACCCACTTACGGGTCTTGGCGAGGCGCTTCTCCTCCTTCTCCTTCGCCCCCAGGATGTCGATGGTAAAGGAGGTGGTGAGGGCGGTCAGCGCCGAGCCGGCTGCGGGGAAGGCTGCCGCCACGAGTCCGATGATGAAGAGGATCCCGACAATCTCAGGGAAGAAGTCTCCCGTAGCGAGGAAGGGGAAGACCTGGTCGCTGCTCTCCGGCAGCTGGATGCCCATCCGCTCAGCGTAGGTGTAGAGCAGCACTCCGAGCATGAGGAAGAGGGCGATGACGAAGAATTGGAAGATCGAGCTGACGATCATATTTCGCCGCGCCTCCGTGTCGCTCTTGCAGCTAAGGTTGCGCTGCATCATGTCCTGATCCAGTCCCGTCGTCGCCACCATAGTGAAGGCGCCGGCGAGGAATTGCTTCCAGAAGTAGCGCCCGTCATTGATGTCGTCGAAGAAGAAGACCCTCGACATCTGACTCTCCCGGATCGTCGTCACCACGCCGCCGAAGTCGAGCCCCAGCCCCTTGGCGATGAAGACGATCGAGAGGACGACCGAGGCGACGAGGCAGATCGTCTTGAGCACATCGACGCTGACGATACTTTTCACCCCGCCGAAGAAGGTATAGATCCAGACAAAGGCGATCGTCATCAGGACATTGAGGAGGAAGGGCAGCCCCAGCGGATCGAAGACCAGCAGCTGCATCGTCAGCACGACGAGGAAGATCCGCACCGAGGCGCCCAGCATCTTGGAGACAAAGAAGAGCCACGCTCCGGTCTTGTAGCTCGTCATCCCGAAGCGATCCCGCAGGTACTCATAGATGGAGAAGAGCTTGATGCGGTAGAAGAGCGGCACCAGGACAAAGGCGATCAGCGCCTGCCCCACGATGAAGCCGAGCGCCATCTGCAGGTAGGCCATGCTGCTGCCGGAGACCATCCCCGGGACGGAGACAAAGGTGACGCCGCTGATGCCCGATCCGATCATCGCTATCGCGACGACCATCCAGTTATTGGACCGGTTTCCGATGAAGAATCCCGCATTGTCCGCCTCGCGCCCCGCCTTGTAGGAGACGAGGAACATCAGGAGGAAGTATCCCAGTGTCAGACCAAGTACTAAGTAAGGTGACATACGTTGGTGGCTTAAGGTTTCTGTCGACCGCCACCTCGAGTAACACCCGAGAGCCGATCGGTGGTGAATGGTGTGGTGACCCTCGTGGCGAGGGTCCTGTGGAGTGACTTGCCGGTGCTTCAGCCCTCGACCTCTGCCGGGAAAGTGAAGTGCTGTGGCTTATCTGGTTGCTAAGATAGCCAAACTTTTTGAATTATTGATGGTAAGCCAATTTTCTTTTGACCGAATTAGATATGAGTTAAGTATTATCTAAATAGCCTTCCTTTTGTAAGTAAATTAATAATACGTCCGGCATCACTCCGTACCGCTCCGGGACAGCCTCCTGTAGGAGAGACCTCCGCCTCGTGCTGATGATGGAGCCACTCCGTCCGGCATCTGACGAAGTGAGCTCTTGGGATCCGGGGCTGACACGCTCGAGACTCGTCCATTAGCAGCGTAACCGCATCCGCAAGGATGCCCGCTCCATAGGCATCGGTCGAGCCACGAAGTGGCGAAGACCGATGTGTGAGAGTCTTTTTCGTGTCCCGACCCCTTGCGGGTCGCCGTCACATCGGAGATGAGCGATAAGAGAGACCACCCATCCGCCTGCCTAAGCGTCAGCCTCTCAGACGAGCATCAGATAGCTTAATATCGAACTCAAATGCGTCAGCCCTACACCCTCAAACTAAACCCGGTATTAGTGATCACTATTACCGGGTTTAGTGATCACTAATACCGGGTTTAGATTTCCCTCTGATAAGGGGGGCTGAGGCGCGCTATCTTGTCGGACAAGTCGGACAAGTCGGACAAGTCGGACGGCGCAAAAGGCGAAAGACCATTTTGCAATGGTCTCAAAAAAAAGAGCAGCACCACAGGTCGGATGACCCATGGTGCTGCACACTATACTGTATGGAGCTCGGCTGAGCTCAGTCGGCGATCGATCAGATCACCGGAGCGTCGGAGATGCGCTCGAAGTAGCCCTGCGGATGCTTGCAGATGGGGCACTTCGTGGGAGGTACCTTGCCCTTGAAGACAAAGCCACAGACGCGGCACTTCCACTCTACCTCTTCCTCCTCCTTTAGGAGGTTCTCCTTCTCGAGACGATCGAGGAAGAGCTGGTAGATGCGCTCGTGCTCCTTCTCAGACTTGACGATGTTGCGCATCAGCGTGGCAATCTCCTTGAAGCCCTCCTCCTCAGCCTTATCAGCCATCGTGGGGTACATATGGGTCCACTCCTCATGCTCACCGGCGATGGCGAGCTGGAGATTCTCACGCGTGGTGCCGATCTTGCCTGCGGGGTAACCGGCGGTGATCTCTACCTCTCCTCCCTCGAGGTGAGAGAAGAGCATCTTAGCGTGCATGCGCTCCTGGTCTGCTGTCTGCTTGAAGAAGTCTGCGATCTGACCATAGCCCTCCTCGCGAGCAACGCTCTCGGAGAAGTGGTAGCGATTGCGTGCCTGAGACTCGCCTGCGAATGCCTTCAGCAGGTTCTTCTCTGTCTCGGTACCCTTGATACTTTTCTTTTCCATGTTACACGGTACTGTCGTAAAAGTTTTTCTTACCTGTCTCCTCGGAGCTCGCTCCACGGAGACTAACTGTCACGACAAATATACCCAGAAGTCGGTATATGGCAAAGGATCACCCTCGCTCGGAGTGCTCCGGGCGAGGGTGATCGTGTGGGTAGGGATCTGTCAGTACAGGCGGGATCTTACTCCTCCACCTCTACGGCGATCTGACCGCGGTAGTATCCGCAGGTGCCGCATACGGTGTGATAGACGTGCCAGGAGCCGCAGTTGGGACAGCGTGTCAGCGCGGGGGTCTTGGCTACGTCGTGTGTCCTACGCTTTCTGGTCCTGGTGTGGGACTGACGTCTCTTAGGATGTGCCATGATGATGTACTTCTATTATATGAGTGTTACTTTTCTGTCTTGACTTACTTACGAGGCTCGCTCTCGTCCTCCCCGGAGATCTTCTTGCGGAGACTCTCCCATCGGGGATCCTCCGGCGTCTCCTCGGGCGCCTCGCCCTCCATAAGGTAGCTGACTACCGAGGGGTCGCACTCCGCGATGTCCTCATGCGAGTGGACGATCGGGAGGCTCACCTTGATGAGCTCGTAGAAGATAAAGCTGAAGTCATATCGGGGGTCTGCAGCGTCCAGGACGAGGGCTTCGTCATTCTCCTCATCCAGTGCCTCACCTATCTCGACGGTGATCTCCTCGTCCGTGTCCACCTCCACCTCCAAGGGCGCCAGGCAGCGGTCGCATGGTACGGTGACCGCCCCCTCGTAGTGGAGTAGTAGCTGGTACGAGTGGCTCGATGTAGGCTGGATCTCCAGATCCAGATCCACGTCGCCGCCAAGGATCTCTTCGTCTCCCTGCTCGGAGAAGAAGTCGTCGTCAAAGTGGTATGCGAGCGACTCGGGACCTCTGAGAGGCTCCGTGAAGTCGATCTTATAGGCATCCTTCCTCCTTTCCATGGCTTTCTGCTCTATTCAGACCGCAAATTTACTAATTCCTTTGCAGTCAAGCAAGGAGCCACCGACGCTGCCCCCTCTGCGGCGTGGCATTTGTGCTTCCGCGGGCAGGGGTGATGCAAGCCGGCTGAGACCGAGAAGCGTTATATGGGCTTTTACCTCTCTATGACAGAGTGAGCCATACCGATGTGGCTGTGAGGGGGACGACGGAGGCGCCCAATCGCCTGTAAGACTGACATATAGGACTATGATAGGAAAATAGTGTATTATTGCACGCTCCTTTGAGTGGAGCTGATCAGGTTTACTGACATGTCCAAGAGCAAAAAAAACTTGCCTGACGGCGAAGCGAAGTCTAAGAGGATCATCAAAATCGTCACCTGGAGTCTCCTCGTGGTGGTGATGGTGCTGGTCGTCCGCTTTGTCGCCTCGGTGGACTTCTCCGCCCTTGGGGATCTGCTCCGGAAGACACCCGTGATGCTCCCCTTAGTCGTCCTGATGTCCTTTATCTCCTATGCGGCCTCCAATGTCGCCTGGAGCCTCTGTCTCAGCGTCGGCGGGGAGCGGAGCCTGCCCTTCTGGAGACTCTTTATCTACCGACTGATAGGCGATATGCTGGCGCCCTTCAATCCCACCGGCGTAGTGGCGGGTGAGACGGTGAAGGTGATGCTGATGCGGCGTGACGGGATCTCTGTCGAGCACGCCCTCAGCTCCGTCCTCACCCATAGGGGACTGGTGATCCTCGCCAATGTGCTGATGACGATCGTGGCAATCTTTTATATCCTGATGGGGAGTGCGATACATGGGACGCGAGGCATACTGGTCGCTCTCGGCACGGTGGCGGTGATGGCCCTTATCTTTTACGGTCTCTTCCGCCTGCTCGTCCATCCCCGCCTGCTGATCGGTCGGACGGTGGACAGCATTGCCCGGCGGACCCACTGGTCCTTCCTCTCCGAGGAGCGGATCCGTAAGACTTATGCTGCCAATCTCGAGGCAGCTCGGTTTTTCCACCGACACAAGCGCCGCTTTTGTCTTACGCTGGGGCTCTGTATGGTCCACTGGGTCTTCGGGGCGATGGAGTTTTTCGTCATCTTTACCACACTGGGGCTCCCCGTCACGGTGATGGACGCCATCGCTGTGGAGATGGGCGTGGGGGTCTTCAAGACCCTCGGGTCGGTCATCCCCGGGCAGCTGGGCATCGAGGAGTATGGGAACAAGGTGATGCTCGACCTGATCGGCGTCCAGAGCAACGAAGTATGGCTCGCCGCCTCGCTCATGCGGCGCGGACGGCAGCTCTTCTGGCTCGCCGTGGCGGGGATCGCTTCGCTCGTGGTCTATCGCCGTCATCCGGCAAAGCGGAGTGTGGAGTAGACCTTTTATCACTATGAATCCTGATATTCCATGACTGGTAAGAAGCCTGAGATACTCTGTATTTCGCACAAGTATCCCCCCTCCACCGGAGGGATGGAGCGACAAAGCTATGAGCTCATCAAGGGACTCAGGGCCTACTATAAGGTCCACTCCTTTACCTATAAGAAAGGAGATCAGCCCAAGGTGGTCTGGCTCGCAGCTCTCAAGCGACACATTATGGAGTGCCTCGAGAGCCATCCCGAGATACGGCTGATCCACCTCAATGATGGCGCGATGGCCTCCGCCTCGCTCTGGATGCAGAAGGAGCTCGACATCCCTGTCATCGTCACTTATCACGGACTGGACGTCACCTTCCCGCTGGACTTTTATCAGGATAAGCTCATCCCGAAGCTGGAGCAGTACGATGCAGCGATCTGTGTCAGCGAGTACACCCGCCAGCAGTGTCTTAAGCGAGGGTTTGACCCCGAGCACACCTATACGGTGCCCAATGGCGTCGATGTGTCGCTGGCGGATAAGCCCGATCGCCGAGAGGAGATCACAGAGGAGCTGCTGTCGCAAGGGGTAGACGTGCGAGGCAAGCGGGTGATCATCGCCAGTGGACGCTCGGTACGGCGGAAGGGTTTCTCGTGGTTTATCAAGAATGTGATGCCCTCTCTCGGCTCCGATGTGGTGCTGCTGATGACCGGACCACGCCGGCAGGAGCAGTCCTTCATGCAGTCTGTGACGCGCTACATACCGTGGAATGACCTGCGGCTCTTCCTCGGGGCACCCACCGATGAGGCGGAGCTGGACGAACTGCTGGAGACGACCCCCGGCGTCTACCACCTGGGGCGGGTCTCCTTTGACGATCTCATGTCGCTCTACTCGCTGGCGGACCTCTTCGTGATGCCCAATATCCCCGTCGAGGGGGACCAGGAGGGCTTCGGACTCGTCGCTCTCGAGGCAAGTGTCCGAGGCACCTGGGTGGTCGCCTCCGGCATAGAGGGGATCACCGAGGCGGTGATCGAGGGAGCCAATGGCACCCTTCTGCCGCCTGAGGAGCCCGACCGCTGGATCGCCAAGATCCGCGAGCTCCTCTCCATGCCGCAGCAGGAGCTGGCGGAGTGGGGCAGACGAGGGCAGTCTTACACCACCGACCACTTCTCCTGGGACCGCATGGTCGCCGGCTACAAGTCCGTCTTTGACCGCTACATATAGTCTATCCTATGGACTGAGCCGAAATCTTGAAATAGAGTTTTCTCATGTCCTTCTGGTGGATCTCGGCATAGTCCTCCATCGCATACCACGAAGTTTGGTTGTACATCATCGTGCAAAAAGGGTTCTTCCGGTATTCTGCGTGATGAGCGTGTGCGGACGGTCTGACGTGTGTGGTGCAGAAGCCGCTATACACCCCCATCTTGCGGGATGAAATCCGCAAGATAATTCGGTATCGTAGTTTATGGTGATGATTACGAACTGATAAGAACAAAGAAAAAGCATAACCTTCTGCAAAGAATGTGAGTCGGGACCTCCCCCGGACGTCGGATGCGTGACGGCAGCAAAGAGGGGCGAGGCAAGTCTGTCGGATCAGAGGATTATCTATTACCGGGTTTAGTGATCACTAAACCCGGTAATAGTGATGACTAAACCCGGTAATAGTGGCGACTGTTATCGGACAAGTCGCACGGGTCGGACAAGTCGGATAAGTCTGACGAGTGATTGTTGGAGAGGCTTGTGGTGAAAAAGCGGTACATTTGAGCAGTCGGGATGACCTTTGGTCTCGGCTGTCCACACATATTATATATAGTAGTCCTATTTCCACTATGTCCGATATCGATCTGCAGCGTCTCTACGAGCGCATCAAGTCTGTTGCTGACCAGTTGGTCGCCCGGGACGACCACTTTACCCGCGCCGACCTCGCCTATGAGCTGCGGGGTGACGGCATCTCCGGGGACTCGTCCGAGGTGAGCAGGCTGGTCTGGGAGGCGTACAGGTCGCTGGGGGATGACCCCCATATCCGGGAGGCCTTCCTCAATAACAGCAGCAGTAAGAGCCTCGTCGATGAGTACCGCATCATCGACCTGATCGAGTCGAGCGACAGCGCAAAGGCGGTGAGCGTGGTGACGGAGCTGCTTGAGGAGGGGAAGAGAGCTATGGACCGGGTCCTCGTGCAGGTGGATGAGGCGTCCCGGGACTACCGCCCGGGCGTGAAGCCTCAGCTCTCTCAGCAGGCGGTCGATACCATCGTCGGTACTGCCGGCATCAAGGCGATACAGGCGGAGTCGGAGGATCTGCTCCGGCGCTATGCCGGTCTGGTGGAGGCGTATAAGGAGGCGAAGGGGGACATCAAGGGGGCTATCACCGCGTACGGCGAACTGCGGGAGCAGATCCTCTACAGCTATCGGGAGTGGGTGGCGCTGCTGAAGGATCTCTTTGGCGATCGGATCCATAGCGTGGCGCCGGAGCTCTTCGACTTCGACAAGCTTCGCTGGATCGATGTGGACCGGATGTATGGTCGGGCGAGGCTCTCCTTCGACAGTCTCTCGGGTCGCTCGTCAGAGCTCCTTAGCTCTATCTCGGAGGACTTTCGCGCCGGTCTCTCGGAGACGGTGCGGGACTACAGCTACTCCTCGGGTCGCCGCTTTGCCCTCGTGATGGCGGCGGTCAATCTTGTCTCCCACTACAGTAAGTCGGTCGGGGACACCGCGCGACTGAAAGGTCAGCTCCTCGACCTCCGGAGCGATGTGGTTCGGGATGCCTCCTCCATACAGGCGGATATGGCGCGGCTGGTGGAGGTGTACCGGACGATCAACGACCTCTACCTCTCTCGGGCGGACCTCTTCTACCGGTATGGGGAGCGGGTCTTTGCTGGCGAGTGGCGGGCGCTTCGGGAGGCGCTTTACTCTGACCCCGAGGTGAAGCAGATCGTCAGCGAGCGGGAGGAGATCCACCGGCATATGCGGGAGCTGGAAGAGAAAATGCTCGACGCCCGACTCAATATCACCTACTACAAGGATCAGGTGGAGACGACGAAGGTGCTACTCGACTCACTGGAGGAGCGCTACGAGGAGGCTCTCCGGGCTAAGCCGAAGGAGCCGAACTGGTTCCGTCGTATGATCACCTTCGGCAAGGCTCGCGAGAGCTATGGTCGCGACCTCACCGAGTGGGACAAGTACGACGGCGAGATCGTGCGCAAGTACGAGGAGCTGAGGGTGGACCTGAGGGTCTTCGGCGAGGAGATCGACTCGCTGCAACGGATCTACGATGAGTCGCTCAAGGAGTACCATCAGTCGCGCATGGATGCCGGGGATCTGACGAAGCATATCCATGAGCTGCAGACCCTGTCGCCGGAGATGCTGAGCAGGGCGGCGGAGCACCTCACCCCGGTGCTTAAGCTCCTCGCCATCGCTCGTGAGATCATTGAGAGCCCGCTGGAGGAGCGGCTGATGGCTCCTCAGTCTCTCAGGGAGCTGGAGCAGTCGCCGCTTCCTGCCGAGATGACGGAGCGGATCGATCGCCTCCGGCAGCGCCTGCAGGGGGTGGAGCGAGAGGCGATGCCGGTGGTTAAGGAGACGGTCTCCCGCTCCGTCGCCCCCTCGAGACCCGCTGATCCTCGGGATGAGCAGCGTGCCCGACAGTTGGCTCAGGTGGCTTCTGCCCGCTCTCGTGTCGCTGCCCAGCGGTCGGCAGCGGCTGTCGATGAGCTTCTACTTCTGCGGCAGAAGGAGCTGGCGAATAAGGTGACCGAGGACCATTATCGTCGCGAACTGGAGCGGATCCGCGAGACCTTTCAGTACAATATGCGGCAGATCGACGATAAGTCCGCCTTCGTCGCCGAGGTTCGTCGTCGTGTCCACACCGATCTGACCGATGAGCGTGTCCGTGAGGACCTGCTGCTCCTCGCAGGGGAGGGTCGGCAGGATCTCGGGCCGGATGACCTCCGCAAGCTGCTCAGCGGCGAGACGACACTGGACGTATAAGACGATGCACGAGGGACGACGAGAGCAGGTACGGCGTCAGCTCCGGCTGACGGACCCCGAGGAGCAGGCTGCCATGGACCGCGCTCGGGCGGCGGAGGCAGCGCGCCATGCGAGGAAGGAGGAGCGCCGGCAGGAGCTCCTCAGCGACCGCGACTACCGGATCATCCTCTGGGCGGACCGATATATGGACCGCTATGGACTGGATGCCCTCATCGGTCTCATCCCCTATGCGGGCGACGTGGTGGGCTTTCTCTTCGTGATCCCGGGGCTGCGGCTCTCGACCCGCAAGATCAAGTCTCTGCCGCTGACGCTGGCGATCCTCTACAACTTCCTCATCGATCTCTGCGTCGGACTGGTTCCTTTTATCGGTCCGGTGCTGGACTTCTTCTTCCGGGCCAATAGCCGGACCGCTAAGCTGGTTCGCGGTTTCGTCGAGGATGACCGCGAGACGATCCGTGAGGTCAATCGCCGAGCCCGCTACTTTGTCGTGGCAATCATCGTCCTGATCATCCTCGTGGTCCTCTTGGCCTACCTTTTCCTCCTATTTTGCCGCTGGCTGATCGAACTCGGTGGCGGCGGTGCACAATAAATAATTTGCTTATTAGTGGGGCGTAAGGGTAAAAAAGTGTACATTTGATGACGGAATACCGCCCGGGCGGGTGATCCCCCGGCTCATCCTCCACTCTAACTAATGCTTACGTATGAACTACTATAGAAAGCCGGTCTCGATAGACGCAGAGAGCTTTGACCGCAACCTCTGTGGTCATCCCACCCATCTCTTTCACCTCACCAATGGGGCCGGGATGGAGATGCTGGTGACCAACTACGGCGGCAAGATCGTCCAGCTGCTGGTTCCCGACCGGGACGGTAAGCCAGTGGACGTCGTCCTCGGACACGACAGCCTCGACGACTACCTCGGGACGGAGGAGCAGTACTTCGGCTCCGTCATCGGTCGCTACGGCAATCGGATCGCGAAGGGGAAGTTTACGCTTGATGACACGACCTATCGCCTGAGGATCAATAACGGTCCCAATAGCCTCCACGGCGGACCCACGGGCTTCAACTTCCGGGTCTGGGACGCCGAGCAGACGGATGACGCCACGCTCGTACTCCGCTACACCTCCCTCGATGGTGAGGAGGGCTTCCCCGGCGAGCTGGAGGTGGAGGTGACCTATTGCCTCCTGGAGGACAATACCCTCGACATCCGCTATAAGGCGAGCACGACCCGACCTACGGTGATCAACCTCACCAACCACTCCTACTTCAATCTCTCCGGCGAGGGAGACCCCTCCGTCCACGACCATATGCTGAGGCTCTTCGGATCGAAGTACCTCCCGACGGACGACACGGCGATCCCCTTCGGCACCGCTGAGGCGGTGGAGCGGACGCCCTTCGACTTCCTCGACTGGCACGAGGTGGGCGAGCGGATCGACAGAGAGGAGAAGCAGCTCCTCCAGGCGCGTGGCTACGACCACACCTGGGTGCTGGATAAGGAGCCGGGGACCTTCGGACCCTGCGCCATCTGCTTCTCCCCCAAGAGCGGCATCTCCATGGAGGTGCAGACCGACCAGCCCGGCGTGCAGATCTATACCGCCAATTGGCTCACCGGCAATATGCGAGGTAAGGGCGAGAGCCGCTACCCCGCCCGCTCGGCGATCTGCTTCGAGACACAGCACTTCCCCGACTCACCCAATAAGCCCGACTTCCCCTCCACGGTCCTCCGCCCGGGAGACACCTATGAGAGCCGGACCACCTTCGCCTTCTCCACCGTGGAGATCGAGGACGAGGAGCTCTGACCATGCATTCTAACACTTTCCACAATAACTTATGACTAAAACGTACAATCAGACGAAGCCCAATTACTTGGTGCCCTTCATCATTATGGTGGTGCTGATGGCTCTGATCGGCCTGATCACCAACCTCAATCAGCAATTCCAGGCCCCGATGCAGGCCGCCTACCTCATCAAGGGCGGTAGCATGACCAATACGCTGACGACGACGCTCAATTTCGCCTTCTTCCTCGCCTACCTCGTGATGGGACCGATCAGTACCCGGTACATCGAGAAGAATGGGTACAAGAAGTCGCTCATCCTTGGTCTCGGCATCCTGATCGTCGCCTTTGCGATCTACATGTGCTCCGCCTGGTGCTTCGACACCTTTGATCTGTCCCGCTTTGAGGGTGCAATCAATGAGGCGAAGTCTATCGAGAGTCAGGGAAGCATCGCTGCCATGCAGACCGCTGCGGCTGAGACGGGCAACTTTGCCGTCGATACCGCTAAGTCCGGCGACTTCACCGGTCTCACCTGGCAGGGTCCCGTAACCCTCCCGATCGCCTACTGGATCTTCCTCATCGCCGCCTTTGTTGCCGGTACGGCGCTCACCTACCTCCAGGCGGTGGTCAATCCCTACCTCGTTGCCTGCGACGTCCCCGGCACCACCGGCGTACAGCGTCAGAATATCTCCGGTACCGGTAACTCCCTCATGACCACGCTCGGCCCGCTCTTCGTTGCCTACGTGATCTTTAGTGGCAAGAGCGGACTGGAGGTCAATATCACCTCCCTCTACCTGCCGATCCTCTGCCTGATGATCCTCGTGGCTGTGATCGTCTTTGCACTCACCCGCATCAATCTCCCCGAGATCGAGGGAGTCTCCTCCGGCGATGAGAAGCTCCCCGATAGCGTCTGGTCCTTCCGTCAGCTCTCACTCGGGCTGGTGACCCTCTTCTTCTACGTCGGTGTGGAGGTCTGCGTGGGTGCCAATATTGTCCTCTATGCGATGAATGACCTCGCCATGGCTGCCAAGCTCGGCGCCACGCTTGCCTCCTTCTACTGGGGTGGTATGCTGGTTGGTCGCTTTGTCGGCAGCTTCCTCAATAAGGTCAGCGCCCGCACCCAGCTGATGGTCGCCTCCCTCGCCGCTCTGATCCTCGTGATCCTCGCCATGGTGACGGAGAATCCCTACTTCCTATGCGCCATCGGTCTCTTCCACTCCGTGATGTGGCCCTCCACCTTTGCCCTCTCCCTCAATGGCCTCGGCCGCTACACCTCTAAGGCATCCGGCATCCTGATGATGGGCTGCTTCGGTGGTGCGCTTCTCCCTGTGATCCAGGGTGCGATGGCTGATGGTATCGGATGGAACATCTCCTGGATCCTCGTCGCCATCGGTGAGGCATGGATCCTCTTCTACGCCCTCTGGGGGTGCAAGCCCAA
>NZ_CAKRLH010000004.1 GCF_934359325.1 uncultured Porphyromonas sp. | reverse complement strand
ATCGTCAGGACCTCTGCGGAGGGCGTCAAGGTAGCTGAGCTGGACCATGAGCTTCGTAGTCTGATCAAGAAGTGGACCTCTACCGTCGACAGTCTCAATACCGCCGTCCCTCCCTCTAACTCCAGGAAGAAAGGACAGGGCAATGGCAGGAAGAACTCCTCGCCCTCCTCTGACGGTAAGCCCTGGCAAATGCTCCACGAGGAGACAAATCGTGTGATTAGTCTCCTCAGAGACACCTACGACTCCTCGCTGAAGGAGGTGTATGTCAATGATCAGAGCATGGTGCGGGAGGTTACAGACTACATCGATCTCATCGATCCCGGTAAGGGTGATATAGTGAGGTTTTACGATGGCCGTAATCCCATCTTTGATCACTTCGACATCACTCGTCAGGTCAAGCACCTCTTCGGTAAGATCGTTACCTACCGTCAGGGAGCCTACCTGTACATAGAGCAGACCGAGGCAATGCACGTCATAGATGTCAATAGTGGCAACCGCGCTCGAGGCTCCTCTCAGCAAGAGGACACCGCGGTGGATGTCAATCTCTCTGCCGCTGAGGAGATCGCTCGTCAGATGAGACTGAGAGACTTGGGAGGCATCATCGTCATCGACTTCATCGATATGTCAGAGGCTGCCAATAGGCAGAAGCTCTACGACCACATGATCCAGTGTATGGCCAATGACCGTGCCAAGCATACAGTCCTACCGCTCACGAAGTTTGGTCTCATGCAGATCACTCGTCAGAGGGTCCGTCAGGCGATGATCGTGGAGACGCAGGAGACCTGTCCTACCTGCTTAGGCACCGGTAAAGTACAGCCTACGCTCTTCTTTACCGACAAGCTTGAGCAGATGATCAAGCAACTGACTCAGGAGGAGGGCATCAGGACCTTCACGCTCCATGTCCATCCCTATGTCGCCGCCTTTATCCGCAATCGCCAGGGTAAGGGATTCTTGGGGCTTATGGGTACCAAGTCTCTCCTGTCCACCTGGAGGACTGCCTACGGTAAGGGCATCGAAGTGTTGCCTGACCAGTCCTTAGGGATGATCGACTATGAGGTGACTGACTCAGAGGGCAATGACCTGTCTCACTTCCTCGATGAGGATGTGAAGGGTCTGGATCCTGAGGACGCTGAAGCAACTGAGGATTGATAGGGTTGCGACCAGCCCCCCTTTACTCGCTCTCGATAAGAGAAGCAACTTAATGAAACAACAAGCCGGAGTACCCCCTCAAGACCGAGGAGTGTACTTCGGCTTTTTTATTGTTTCGTTGTCGTATGGTTGACTAAGCTCTCACCCGCAAGCAATCCACCAGGATCACGTGAGGATGCCGTCAGACTAATACCGGTATTAGTCGAATCTATTACCGGTATTAGTGTTGACTAATACCGGTAATAGTATTCACTAATATCGGTAATAGAAGCGACAGGAATATTCCTCCTGAGAGTCAGCATACTGAGTCGCATCGCCTTCTTCCCTTCGACTTCGGCGGCTATAGACGCGTTCGCCACCGTGAGGTAGAGTATAGAGGGAGATAATTAAGGAGAAAAATCGTAAATTTGGACACTTCGGTCCGGGGGAGTGTGGCGCTGAGTACTCAGTGAGCTCGCGTGAGAGGACCAAGGAGGAGTAAGAAGTCACTGAAACGTTAAGTATGAGTAGGAAAAAGCCTAAAAATCAAGTGCCGGAGCCTGTCCTCCGACGTCTGCCGTGGTATCTGGCGTACATTAAGCTGCTGCAAGCGCGTGGAAAGGAGGTGGTCTCCAGTACCTATATTGCTCGCAGTATCGGGATAGATCCGTCTCTTGTGGCCAAGGATCTATCGTATGTCAATATCGTGGGTAAGACACGGGTAGGTTACTCGACCGATGAGATGGTAGAGGTGCTGGGTAAGTTCCTCGGCTTTGTGGATCAGCATAAGGCTTATGTCTTTGGTTGTGGTAACCTGGGTGCTGCTCTGATACGAGATAAGGGACTCTATCAGTATGGTCTGGACATCGTGGCAGGCTTCGATACCAGTCCTGAGGTGATCGGAGATGACTCGCTTGGGGTGCCGATATATGATATGGCAGATCTTGATAAGCGTGCAGAGGATGATGTGCGAATAGGCGTGCTGACGGTGCCGGTAGAGTTTGCTCAGGAGGTGACAGATCAGCTGGTGGCGAGTGGCTTCAAGGCGATCTGGAACTTTACCCCCTTCCGGATAGCAGTGCCGGAGGATGTGGTGGTGGAGAACCTCTCTATGTATGCCAGTCTCGCAGTGATGTTCAATCGGGTAAGCTCGATGAGTCACGAGGAGTTATGAAGGTATTCTGTACTGACTTCCCCCTCCTTACGGGTCAGGATCTGCTGGAGCGCCCTCTGATGGAGAGTCTCTATCTCAGAGGGGATCATACATTGCTCAATAGTGGCAAGCGAGTCCTGATCACCTCCTGGATGAGGGGTCTCTCGTATATGCCTCAGCTCGTGGTGAGGGTAGATCGGGCCGGTAAGGGATTTGAGCCGCGCTTTGCAGGTCGATACTATCGCGAGGCGGCGATTGGACTGGCTCTGGCGGATAGACAGTTGCTGGATGAGCGTCTTCGGGGTGGGATGGATCCGGCACTGGCGTACTCCTTTGATGGCTCTCTAGCATTGGCTCACTTTCTTCCTCTTGAGGATCTTAGTGGTGCTTCATTGTCGATATTAGAGAGCGATGGGGCTATGCCACTGGATGAGCCTCTCGAGTCCCTCTCACTTCCCTCTCGAGAGAGGATCGACGAGGTGGTGTCGGGGGTGGCTCAGCTCTTTCTCCTCAAGACCGGCGACTGTCTCTGCTTCCCTCTCTGGAATTGCTATCGCGCTCTTGAGCGTGGGCGACACTTATTTGTCGCTGAGGGTGATCAGGAACTACTTAGTATAGGAATCGAATGAAAATAGATATGAAATGGTGGGCGCTCGCCCTGTTACTCTTCCTGCCGATTGCTTCTCTCTCCGCGCAGGAGGGCTTGGGCGATGAGTCTCAGGATAGAGTCTGGTCTCCAAGGGTGACAGGTGCGCCGTCGCTTCTGATCACTCCCGATGCCACCTCGGCCGGCTTGGGGGAGACGGGTCTGCTGGCCGCACAGGGTGCCTTTGCCCTAATGCATAATATGTCTCTCCTCCCACTATCAGACCAGACGTGGGGCGTGTCCCTCTCCTTTACCCCATGGATGCCGGACCTCTCGCGAGACACCAACCTCTCTACGCTCCTCGGTTACTACTCTATTGATGGGGCGTCAGGCCTGCGGCACTCGATCGCAGCGGGGGTGAGGTACTTCAGTGTCGGTCAGACGCTCGCTTTCCCTAAGAGTCAGCGGACCGTCCTGGAGACGAGACCCTATGAGCTCTCTGTCGATCTTGGGTATGGACTGAGGATACTGCCCTCACTGAGTATGGGGGTGGGACTCCGCTACTTTGTCTCGGACTATAATATTTCTCAGAGTGGTGTCTCCAGTCTTGCACAGACTGTGATGGGGGATCTGAGTCTCACATACCGCCAGCCGGTCTCTATCGAGAGCTTGGCGACTGAGTTCACTGCCGCTGTTGCTGTTCGTAACATCGGGGGGAAGACATCGCACGATGGAGGACTCTCCTACCTTTACTCACCTGCAGCACTAGACTTCGGTGTAGGGGTACGACTTCACCTGACCGAGTCGGACGAGCTCTCTCTCCTTATCTCAGGGGATAAGCTTATGGTTCCGCAGTATCCTACCACCGGACAGGGCGGGGGTAGTCTGGATGAGCAACGCAAGGCATACTACAAGCTCTCACTCTGGGAGGCGATCGGAGAGTCCTGGAGCGATCCCGATGCCTGGCGTGACCTCGGCTGCTCTGTGGGGCTTCAGTATGCTTACAAGGGTCGAGCATTCGGCAGGGTCGGGTACAGACATCAGAGCCCAGATGCCGGACCGGGAGCCGGACTCTCTCTTGGGGGAGGATTTCGCTATGAGATGGTGCAGCTGGATCTCGCCTACTTCGTGGCACAGGATAGTAAGTCCCCTCTTAATAATACGCTTCGAGTAACCCTTAGCACAGACTTCTGATGAGCGGAACTAACATACGAGTAGGCTACGGCTACGATGTCCACCGCTATGCGGAGGGGCGTAAGCTGATCCTGGGAGGCATAGAGATCCCTGCACCGCGGGGCCTTCTAGGTCACTCGGATGCTGATGTACTGCTGCATGCCATCGCTGATGCCCTCCTCGGAGCGGCTGCCATGCGAGATATCGGCTACCACTTCCCTGACACTGATCCGAGATATGCCGGAGCTGACTCTATGGTACTACTTCGGGAGGTCCTTTTGCTCCTCCGGGAGAGAGGCTATCTGGTGGGTAACATAGACGCAACTATCGTGGCTGAGGCGCCAAAGCTCAATCCGTTTATCCCAAGGATGCAGGAGCGGATCGCAGAGACGCTTGACCTCTCCACCGACGAGATCTCCATTAAGGCTACCACCAATGAGCGGATGGGCTTCGTGGGACGAGAGGAGGGGATGGCAGCTCACGCCGTTGCCCTCATTTATCGTGAGTCTGAGTGATGTGAAGAGCTAAAAAAGAGCTAATTTTGCGTCCGGAACTATCCTTAGCTAGCTAGTCAATGTATATCGGAGTACTTAAGTCCAAGATCCATCGAGTCCACGTGACCGAGGCAAACCTCAATTATGTGGGGAGTATCACCATCGATGAGGAGCTTATGGATGCCGCTCACCTGATCAAGGGAGAGAAGGTGCAGGTGGTCAATAACAACAATGGCGCTCGACTGGAGACATACGTAATCCCCGGTGAGAGAGGCAGCGGGACGATCTGTCTCAATGGGGCAGCTGCCAGACACTTTCTGCCTGGTGACATTGTCCTTATTATCTCTTATGCACAGATGACCCCCGAGGAGGCTCTCCACTTCGAGCCGACCGTTATCTTCCCTGATACAACTACTAATAAACTTGTCGACTAATCCTTATGACTAATAGATCTTATCATACACTAGAGAATCATCTCCAGACAGCGGTCTCGGATGCTCTGAAGACCCTCTTCGATATAGACCTTTCACCAGAGAAGGTTCGCCTTGATCCCACCCGGAAGGATCAGGACGGTGACTTCACCCTTGTCGTTTTCCCATTCCTCAAGCAGGCTCATATGAAGCCGGAGGAGCTGGGCAGTGCAGTGGGTGACTACCTGACGGCCCACTTTCCTCGGATGATACAGGGCTATAATGTGGTCAAGGGATTTCTCAATCTCTCTCTCACCTCTGCCCTCTATGTGGATCAGCTCGGTGATGTGACTGATCAGGAGCACTTCGGCACCCGGACTGCAGGTGAGGATGCTCCACTCTATATGATCGAGTACTCCTCACCTAATACCAATAAGCCGCTCCACCTTGGGCATGTGCGGAATAATCTCCTCGGGTATAGCCTTGCGCAGATACTCGAAGCAAACGGCTGTCGGGTGATCAAGACCAATATCGTCAACGACCGCGGTATCCACATCTGCAAGTCGATGCTGGCGTGGCTCAAGTGGGGTGATGGCGTTACACCGGAGAGCTCAGGCAAGAAGGGGGACCACCTGGTGGGGGACTTCTATGTCCTCTTCGATAAGCACTATCGTGCGGAGGTGAAAGAGCTGATGGACTCTCAAGGGCTCTCTAAGGAAGATGCTGAAGCAGTCAGTCCGCTGATGAAGGAAGCGCGCCAGATGCTCGAGAGGTGGGAGGCCGGTGATGAGCAGGTGCGCACGCTTTGGAAAAAGATGAATGACTGGGTCTATGCCGGATTTGACGAGACCTACAAGCGGCTGGGCGTCGACTTCGATAAGATATACTACGAGAGCAATACGTACCTCGAGGGTAAGCAGGAGGTGCGTCGCGGACTGGACGAGGGACGCTTTGTCCGGGACGAGGATGGATCCGTATGGGCTGATCTGCGAGAGGATGGTCTGGATCGCAAGATCCTGCTTCGATCCGATGGCACCTCGGTCTACATGACTCAGGATATCGGTACGGCAAAGATGCGCTTCAGCGACTATCCGATCGACCATATGGTCTACGTGGTGGGCAATGAGCAGGAGTACCACTTCCAGGTCCTCTCAATTCTGCTGGATAGGCTCGGCTTCCCCTTTGGCAAGGAGCTCGTCCACTTCTCCTACGGTATGGTGGAGCTACCCAACGGCAAGATGAAGAGTCGGGAGGGCACGGTCGTCGATGCCGATGATCTGATGCAGGCGATGCACGAGGAGGCGCACAATGTGAGCGAGACGCAGGGGCAGATCAAGGAGCTCCCCGAGGATGAGCGCAACGAGGTCGATGAGATCGTCGGCATGGGCGCTCTGAAGTACTTCCTTCTTAAGGTCGATCCGCGGAAGAATATGATGTTTGATCCGGAGGAGTCCATTGACTTCAATGGCAATACCGGTCCATTCATCCAGTATACCTATGCGCGCATCTGCAGTCTGGTCAGCAAGGCTGGTGATCGAGTCGACTGGAGAAGTGCCGCACTCGAGCTGGAGGAGAAGGAGAAGTCGCTCGTGCAGGCGATTGACCGCTTCCCGAGCGTAGTGTCAGCTGCTGCCGAGGATCTCAATCCCGCCGCGATCTGCAACTACACCTTTGACTTAGTAAAGCTCTACAATCAGTTCTATCACGACTGCCCTGTGCTTCGGGAGGAAAATGCGCAGCTTCGCTCCTTCCGTGTCAGCCTGAGCGAGGAGACCGGCAAGGTGATCAAGACCGCCATGGGGCTTCTCGGTATACGGGTACCCAAGAGGATGTAACTCTCCCAATAGTTCGACAAGGCTATGGCTCTATCTCACGAGGAAAAGAAGCAGCTGGAGGTCGACAAGAAGTACCTCCGGATGGCGCGCATATGGGCGGAAAACTCCTACTGCACGCGGCTCAATGTGGGGGCGCTCATCGTCAAGGACAAGATGATCATCTCCGACGGGTACAATGGCACTCCGTCCGGATTTGAGAACAAGTGTGAGGACGATGAGGGCAAGACTAAGGCCTATGTGCTCCATGCTGAGGCCAATGCCATCACTAAAGTAGCAGCCTCCAATAATAACAGCACCGGAGCGACTATCTACGTGACCAACTCCCCCTGTATGGAGTGTGCTAAGCTCATCATCCAGGCCGGGATACGAAGGGTGGTCTACGCCACGCAGTACCGCATCACTGAGGGCATCGACCTGCTTCGTCAGGCGGGCATCACGGTGGACCACATAGACATCGACTCCTCGGAAGATCTCTGATAGCACCTCTGAGCCATGACTAAAGAAACTGTCCGTAATGTACTCGCGACCCTCCTCGTGATCCTTGCGACACTCCTCCTGGCGGGGGGCGGGTACTACATCGGTCGTTACAGGGCAGGACTCGGGAAAAACTCCGCCCTGAGTAAGCTCCAGGCCTCTCTCGATCTGATCAATACTCAGTATGTGGACGAGGTGTCGAGTGACAGCTTGGTGGAGACGCTGATCCCGAGTCTCATGTCTCATCTCGATCCTCACTCAAGCTACCTGACGGCTGAGCAGAGGAAGAAGGAGCGAGAGGAGCTGGAGGGCTATTTCTACGGCATAGGTGTGGTCTTCAATTCCCTCAAGGACACAGCCATCGTGATCCGGACGATCCCCAACGGACCCTCTGATCTGGTCGGGGTGAGAGCGGGTGATCGCATCGTGAGTGTCGACGGCCGGTCCATAGAGGGTGAGATCCCGACGGATACCATCATGAGTCTCCTCAAGGGTGCCAATGAGAGCATGGTAACCCTTACCCTCCGAGACCCCTCCACCAATGACCTGCGGACGGTCAAGGTAAAGCGTGGTCCCGTCTCGACCAGCAAGGTCGGTGCGAAGTATATGCTGAGTGACTCACTGGGGGTGATCCGGCTGGACGGCTTCTCACTAAGCACGTACAACGACTTTATGCAAGCATTTGCTCAGTTGCAGCAGAGCGGTATGAAGGGTCTTGTGCTTGACCTGAGAGATAATCCCGGGGGGATCCTCGAGTCGGCTCTGAGGATGGTCAATGAGATGCTCCCCAAGGATAAGCCGGTCATCTACATCGAGGGTGCCCACTATCCGAGGGAGCAGTACCTCAGTAGCGGCGATGGCAGTCTGGTGGGCTTCCCCTTGTATATCTTGATCAACGAGTCCTCGGCATCGGCTGCGGAGATCGTCAGCGGGGCGATGCAGGATAACGATGCAGCTATCGTCATCGGTCGACGCTCCTTCGGCAAGGGGCTGGTACAGAAAGTCTTTGAGTACCCAGATGGCTCCTCAGTTCATCTCACCATTGCACGCTACTACACACCGTCAGGTCGCTGTATCCAGAGGGAGTACCACACTGGTGATAGTGATGAGTACTACAGTGACTGGGCTAAGCGATTTAGCAGCGGCGAGCTCTACAGCTCCGACTCGATCCCGACGGACTCCTCCAAGGTCTATAAGACCGGTCTGGGGCGACTCGTCTATGGCGGTGGCGGTATCATCCCGGATATCTTCATCCCGCAGGACAGCGCTAAGCTTACGGGCTACACCATGGACGTCTTGCGAAAGGGGATCCCGCAGAAGTATGCCTTCCTCTACGCAGATAGCCACCGAGCTTACCTGACCAATATCGGCGACGAACTCAAGTGCTATGACTTCCTAAGGCTACAGGGACTGCCGTGGCTGATGGGCAACTACGCCGCCCGGGAGTACAATATCCCTCTCAGGGGCTACCTCATCTCCCACGACGAGGACTACATCAGTGACCTGATGGCTCAGTCGGTCATCATGTACATCTACGGAGATGATGCCATGGCGAGGGTGGCGGCGCAGAGGGATCCGATGATCAGTCGTGCGGTAGACCTCTTCAGCCAGCAGATCTACTCCCCGATGAGACTCTCGTCGGAGGAGTAATCGTGGGTCTTTTCTATCCAAATTATGACACCAATGCTTAGCTCTCCGGTAACGAAGAAAGAGATTAGGTCCCTTGTCCGAGACCACTTTAGGGTACTCACTCCAGAAGAGCGTGACGAGCGATCGGCGAGAGCCTGCAAGTCGCTCTACGAGAGGTTTCTGAGAGATCGTCAGGGAGAGAGTGTGGGACTCTTTATGAGTATGAAAAATGAAGTCCAGACCTCAGCGCTCATCAGGACTCTCCGTGAGGAGGGCTCTCGGCGCCTGCTTGTCCCGAGGTGTGACGATGGCGAGACCATTCGATTTTACCCTATGGGCGATATCTCCGACTATGAACTGTCCGGCTACGGGATCCCTGAGCCGACCTGTCCGATAGAGGATGAGGAGGTGCCCGAGTTGCTTGTCGTACCCGGGGTGGCTTTCGGTCGCCTGGATGGGAGTAGAGTAGGGCATGGCGTGGGATACTACGACCGCTACCTCGCAAAGCACGCATCGGAGCTGAGGCTTATCGTGGGGCTGGGACTTGAGTTTCAGATATTCGACACCGTTCCTACAGACCCGCACGACTTCCCCCTGCAGGGGCTTGCCTGGGAGGATGAGGCGTTGCTTCTAGGACTTTCCCGGTGAGAGCACTCTGACTGGTATCGGTATTAGAGAAAACTATTACCGGTAAAAGGAAACACTAAACCCGGTAATAGTTTTGACTAATACCGGTAAAAGAAGGATCCGTGTGTAGCGGGGCATTTCAGCATAGATACCCTATCGTCCGGCAGCTCCGGACAAGGGTGCCTTTTTTCTTCCCAAATCCGCATTATTTCGCTATCTTTGTATAGTAACAAAGAAGAGAATCATCAATTCATGAATACCGAAATAGAGACACCCAAACCAGAGGTGTACGATGCGTCCGACATCCAGGTCCTCGAGGGACTGGAGGCGGTCCGCAAGCGACCGGCTATGTATATCGGAGACGTCAGCTCGAGAGGACTGCACCACTTAGTCAATGAGGTGGTCGACAACTCTATCGATGAGGCGATGGCCGGTTATTGCAATAGGATCGAGGTGGATATCAATGAGGACAACTCGATCACGGTCCGTGATAACGGACGAGGCATCCCGGTGGATATGCATCCTAAGCTCCACAAGCCTGCCGTGGAGGTCGTGCTCACCGTGCTGCATGCCGGAGGTAAGTTCAATAAAAACTCCTACAAGGTCTCCGGCGGACTCCACGGTGTGGGTGTCTCGTGTGTGAATGCCCTCTCCAAGAAACTGCGTGTGGAGGTATACCGCGATGGTAAGATCTATGCCCAGGAGTATGAGAAGGGTAAGCCGGTAACTCAGCTGGAGGTGATCGGAGAGAGTGATCACAGTGGGACGGTGGTTTCATTCCTCCCCGATGACACCATTTTCACCACCACCCAGTATCAGTTCTCCGTCCTCCAGGAGCGTATGAGGGAGCTCGCATTCCTCAATGGTGGTCTGGAGATCCAACTGACGGACTACCGGGATAGGGACGAGGATGGTAATCCTCGCGGAGAGTCATTCCACTCCGCTCATGGTCTGGTGGACTTTGTCAGATACCTGGATGCCAATAAGGAGCCGCTCATCAGTGATGTCATAGATATCGACACCGTGCGCGACGACGTGCCGGTGGAGGTGGCGATGACGTACAATACGGACTTCAATGAGAATATCTTTACCTACGTCAATAACATCCACACCGGAGAGGGAGGTACACATCTAACCGGCTTCCGCCGTGCACTCACCCGTACCCTGAAGAAGTATGCCGATGACTCAGGTATCCTGGAGAAGGAGAAGGTCGAGATCACCGGTGATGACTTCCGTGAGGGACTGACGGCTGTGATCTCTATCAAGGTGGCTGAGCCGCAGTTTGAGGGTCAGACAAAGACGAAGCTCGGAAACTCAGAGATCACCGGTGTCGTCGACTCTGCCGTCAGCGATGCACTGACGGAGTACCTCGAGGAGCACCCCAAGGAGGCTCGTGCCATCGTGGATAAGGTGGTCCTGGCGGCTAAGGCTCGTACGGCAGCCAAGAGAGCAAGAGAGATGGTCCAACGCAAGGGACCGATGTTCTCCGGTGGTCTGCCCGGCAAGCTGGCAGACTGTCGCAGCCGTGATCCCGAGGAGTGCGAGCTCTTCCTCGTCGAGGGAGACTCGGCAGGCGGTACGGCTAAGCTGGGGCGCGACTCCAGGTATCAAGCAATTCTTCCTCTGCGAGGTAAGATACTCAATGTGGAGAAGGCGATGCCCCACCGAGTATTTGAGAATAAGGAGATCCAGTCGATGTACACCGCCCTCGGCGTCTCTGTCGGTACGGAGGAGGATCCCAAGGCGCTCAATTACTCCAAGCTGAGGTACCACAAGGTGATCATCATGACCGATGCCGATGTGGACGGAGCCCATATTGCGACACTGCTGCTCACCTTCTTCTTCCGTCACATGAGAGCATTGGTAGAGGAGGGATACATTTATATTGCCAATCCGCCACTCTATCAGTGTCGGACCAGGAGTGGGGACAAGATCGACTACTGCTTCAATGATGAGGATCGTGCCGACTTCATTGCACAGTATGGAGCCGGCGATGAGTCGAAGATCCTGACTCAGCGCTACAAGGGACTTGGTGAGATGGATGCGAGTCAGCTGTGGGAGACGACCATGGATCCGCAGGGACGCTATCTCAAGCAGGTTACTCTCGAGAATGCTGTCGAGGCTGATCGAGTCTTCTCTATGCTGATGGGCGAGGACGTCGAGCCTCGCAGAGACTTCATCAGGGAGAATGCTACCTTTGCCACAGTGGATGCATAAACCGCTTATGAGAGAACTTCTTCGTCATGGACGAGTAAGCAGATAAGCTATATCGAGTGCGGCTGACAAGCGTCGGTCGCACTCGGTGTTTTAGTAGAGTTGTATTATAAATAAATAGATAAATGCTGTGAGACAGCTTAGTCAGAAGGAGATTACTGATCTTGAGAAGCATAGGGGATGTCAGTCGGACGACTGGAGCCAGATAGTGGTGAGTGAGACCTTCGCTCCCTCGCAGCTAACTGAAGTGACGTTGGTGGGACATTGCACCCTTGGAGACCTATCGGGCACGCATGTGGATCGGTATGGGATCCGGCGAAAGAATGGCATCTGTCATGCTCTATTGAAGGACACAACAGTCGGCAACGGAGCCTATATCGCCAACGTCCGGGACTGTATCTCTGACTACGATATCGGAGAGGACGTAACGATCAGTAATGTCAGTGCTGTCTATATGTCCGGCTCCTCTACCTTTGGTAACGGCGTGCCCGTGCCTGTACTCAATGAGACGGGTGGCATCGAGGTGCCACTCTCTCGTAAGCTGACCGCACAGATCGCCTATCTACTGGTGACCCTGTCTGACTCAGATCCCGCCCGGAAGGAGCTGATCCGACTGATCGACCAGGATGTGGAGGAGTGTCGCTCGGAGCGGGGGACGATAGGGGACAATGTGAGGATCGTCAATACTGGCACGATCGTGGACGGCTACATCGATGACGGGAGTATCATAGACGGTGCCTCAGTCCTGAGTGACTTCTCCCTCTGTAGTCGACCGGGATACCCTGCTGTGGTGGGCAATGGAGTGATCGGTCGGCACTTCATCGCAGCGGCAGGTGCTTCGATGGTAGACAATTGCACACTTCATATGGTCTTCGTCGGACAGTCTGCCAAGGTGGGCAATCTCTTCTCCGCCAATGAGTCCCTGATATTCAGTAATTGTAATCTAGAGAATGGGGAGGCGGCTGCGATCGTGGCGGGTCCCTTCACCGTCTCGATGCACAAGAGCTCCCTGCTGATCGCCGGATTTTTCTCTTTCCTCAATGCCGGATCGGGATCCAATCAGAGTAATCATCTCTACAAGACCGGTCCCATCCATCACGGAGTGGTGGAGCGGGGGAGCAAGACCTCAAGCGACTCGTATATCCTCTGGCCCTCGAGGATCGGTCCCTTTAGTCTGATTATGGGGAGACACACGGACCACGTGGATACCTCCTCCTTCCCCTTTAGTTACGTGATCGAGAATCATAACGAGACCTACCTTGTGCCGGGACGAGCGCTTCTGACCATCGGTACTATGCGTGATGCCAAGAAGTGGCCCTCGCGAGATAAGCGGCCGAATGACTGTAAGCTCGACTGCGTCAATTACAACCTCCTCAGTCCCTACTCTGTGGGGAAGATGGAGCAGGGGTATCGCAAGCTTCAGGAGTTGCTTGACTTTGTGGGTCAGCACGATGAGACTTATATTTACCATAATCTCCACCTCAAGTCGTCCGCCCTACACCATGGGATGAAGATCTACAGACTGGGGATAGACAAGTTTATCGGCAACTCGCTCATCACACGTATTCGGGACAAAGTGGGTAGCCGCGAGATCACCAGCATCATGGATCTGGATCAGCTACTGCAACCTGATCACGATGAGGGAGTAGGTCCATGGACCGACTTATGTGGCATGATCGCTCCAGAGCGTGGGGTGAAACGACTTGCTAATGGCTTAAGGGAGACTGCATACGCGACGCTTGATGACTTCAGCCGACAGATCCGATCTCTGCATAAGAGATACTACGAGCTGGAGTGGGACTGGAGCTATGACCTGATCTACAGATGGTACTGCCTCAATAAAACCGAGCCTCTCTCCGCTGAGGTGATCTATGAGATGCTGGATCGATGGATCGATGCCGTGCTTACGATCGATCGTTGTCTCATCCAGGATGCGGCCAAGGAGCATGCAATCGATCGGCGGATATCATCTGCGATGACTGCTCAGCTGGACATCGATGAAGAGCTGGATCAAGACGTGTATGTCCAGTGTGTCCGAGAGCATATGGAGCGGAAGCAGAGTCTCTACGACTCGGTCATCAGCCAGTTACGGTTTTAGTCTGACTCTGAGGTCTCGTCTGTATCGCCGCTGTCTGCCGTGCGAGAGTCTGCCCCCCACATCAGCTTCTTGCGTAGATTGTCGAAATACTGGTAACTGCTAGTATGTAGCACTCTGACTGTGCGATCCGACTTGCGTACCGTTACCTTACAATTGTCCGGGAAGTCCTTTCCTCTTCCGTCCAGAGCGATGGCAAAAGTCCCCGAGCGGCTGCTGATCTCGAAGTCTACCGTCATGCTGTCCGGTATAAGTATCGGGCGCATCGTGAGGGAGTGGGGCGCTATCGGAACAATGAGGAGGGTGGAGCAGTCAGGGTGAACCAGAGGTCCGCCTACGCTCAGCGCATAGGCTGAGGAGCCGGTAGGCGTGGACACGAGAACTCCATCAGCCTGATAATCGACCATCCACTGACCGCACACCTTAGTGGTGACACGGATCATACTCAGTATGTCTCGCCTGATGATGGAGACTTCGTTGAGCGCAATCCCCTGATGAAGGACCTTACCCTCTGGAGAGGTCACCACAGCCTCCAGAGTAGTACGCTCGTCCACCTGAGCCCCTCCGGATCGTATCTCGTCCCAGTAGGAAGAGAGGATATCGGGCTGCATGCTGGAGAGGAAGCCCAGGTGCCCGGAGTTCAGACCGATGATCCCAGCCTCAGTGCCGGCGACCAGCTTTGCCCCTCTCAGGAATGTGCCGTCCCCTCCGATGCAGACCATCAGATCTGTGTCAATAGTCCCGCTGAGGGGATAGGTCTTCACGCCCGAAGGAGCCATATCGTGCTGGATCAGGTATCCAAAAAACCGGCTGTCTATGGTTACCTCGTCCGTACTGTCAGCCGTCAGTAGGTCTAAGATGCCACGGAGGGTATCGGGTGAGGCGGTCTGATGGGTCGAGCCTATGATGTGTATCCTCATAAATCTACTCTAAAGGTCTTTGATAATCCTCGTAGGCAAATATAGCAAAAGGGGCAAGATCAGAATGTACCGATCTCGCCCCTTAGCTAATATACTGCTGTCAGATCTTACTTGTGCTCAAGGAGAATAGTCTTGGTAGGACGATCACAGACAGAGCTCGGACCCCAGTACTGGATCGGGCCAGGATAGACGAATGCTGTCTCCTTAGACCACTCCTCGCGATGGCTCTCAAACTCTCTGAAGGGAGCACCCTCCAGATCAACAAGTGCCTTGCGGATCACCGGCTTGTCCTTACCACCACGGCGCTCAATATTGAACATCATCGTGATCGGAGTACCACCCGCAATCCACTCGGATACCTCCCTCGTGAGGTTCTGCACTGAGCTCATGTATCCCGTCAGACCGGCCTCGATCAGCTTACTGGCCGTAAAGCCGAGCGTATAGCAGTAGTCTGCATCAAAATTGGACGGTGCGGCGCAGCGACCCTCATATCCAAGGAAGTGATGCTGGGTCTTGAAGGAGCCCTCGTACTTCCCCTCCTTCTTCCACTCTGCGAGTTTCTTCGCCACCATACCCGAGAGGAGTTTCTCCGTCTCGATGAGTGACACCTGTACGTTGCCGTGTGGGTCTCTCTCTCCGGCGATCTGGAAAGCAACCGTATCCGGTAGGGAGCGGAAGGTCTCGGCGTTCTCTGCAGAGAGACGTGAAGCGATAAACTCCAGCTGCTCCTCCTTCGGAGTGCGGGCAAAGTCGTCACCCTCCTTGGCGAGGAGATCATTCAGCTCACTGATGAGGCTACGCATGGAGGGGATAAACTCGATCAGTCCCTCTGGAATCAGGGCTACGCCGAAGTTATTTCCCTCAGCAGCACGCTTGGCTACAATCGAGGCGATGTACTCTACGATTTGACTGAGAGACTGCTTCTTCTCCTCCACCTCCTCAGAGATGAGGCAGATATTGGGCTGCGTCTGGAGAGCGCACTCGAGTGCGATGTGAGAGGCAGAGCGTCCCATCACCTTGATGAAGTGCCAGTACTTCCGCGCCGAGTTGCAGTCACGCTCGATATTACCGATGATCTCAGAGTAGACCTTTGTGGCGGTGTCAAAGCCAAAGGAGGTCTCTATCTGCTCATTCTTGAGGTCTCCATCGATCGTCTTGGGGCAGCCGATCACCTGCACTCCTGCATCGATCGACTTGTAGTACTCGGCGAGTACGCAAGCATTGGTATTGGAGTCATCACCACCGACGATCACGAGAGCAGAGATCCCGAGCTTGCGCAGGATCTCGAGTCCACTGTCGAACTGATCCTTAGTCTCCAGCTTGGTACGTCCGGAGCCGATCATGTCAAATCCGCCCGTATTACGATACTCGTCGATGATCTCTCCGGTGAGCTCGATATACTTGTGCTCGATCAGACCAGAAGGACCCATCAGGAATCCGTAGAGTCTGCTCTGAGGATTGAGTGCCTTGATCCCATCAAAGATACCGGCGATCACGTTGTGTCCGCCGGGGGCTTGACCACCGGACAGGAGGACACCTACATTGATCGGCTCGTGCTTGGCACCGGCATCCTCTCCCTCCTCGAAGGTGATGCTCGGCATTCCGTAGGTATAGGGGAAGAGCTCCTTGACTCTCTCCTGATCAGCCACCGATTCAGTCGGCTCACCCTTGACGGCGTGCAGCTTACCCTTGAGCACGTTAGGCATCTTGGGCTGGTAGGACTTTCTTTCTCTCTGTAGTTCGCTTACTCTCATAAGATGTGTATAAGTGTGTGATGTTTATTCCTCTTTCTTCCCCCTCTTGGATGGATCGTTGTGACTGATGAAGTAGAGCATCAGACCGAAATTCAGTGCCAGTATCAGGCACAATAGTCCAAAGTAGGACTTCATCCAGCCTGCTAAGAAAATGAAGCAGACAATGGCGCCAATAACAGAGATGACGACTCCTGCTAATGCGACTGCTCTGAATCCACGAAAAAACTTTGGTCCGGGCGGCATGGTAAAAATGGATTAGTGTGATGCTTCTTACCTAGTAGTACAAAGATACTCATTTTTCACACCTCCAGGATCCTCCTCTCAAGCACTCTCTCATCTGTCCTCGGTTAGCCCTCCGACTATTACCCGTAATAGACTTGTGCCAAAGGAGCGTGCCCTCGGATGCCGTCTTCATGAGAGCTTGTCCCTACTGATCGAACTCGAAAATAGAGGCCGGGTAAGTCACCTCCTCCAGAAAGAGTCCCTCGCTGGGTGCCGACGAGCCGCAGAGGGATCTGTCGCGGGCGGTCAGTAGGTCTCCGAAGTCCGATGGCTCCATTTTCCCCCTACCCACCTCAAATAAGGTCCCTACAATGCCACGAACCATATTTCTCAAGAAACGATTGGCTGTGATGTGAAAGGTGTAGCAACACTCACCGAAGGAGGAGTCTCTCACCCACCTGGCCTCCGTGACGGTGCAGATGTGCGTCTTGACTTGCGAGTGCTTCTTGGAGAATGTGGTGAAGTCGTGCTCTCCGATGAGGTGCGAGGCCGCTTCGTTCATAGCCGCAAAGTCCAGTGTCTCAAGGACAAGGGTGCAGTACTTCCTGGTAAAGGGTGATGCCTTGGTCCTCACGTGGTACCCGTAGCGGCGACTCACCGCATCGTATCGGGCATGGGCATCCTCCGTCACGCGCCTGACCTCTAGCAGAGCGATGTCCGGAGGAAGGAAGCGGCGCAGACGGTAGGTCACTTGCTCCATCTCTCCCAGGGAGAGGTCGAGATTGAGGTGGCAAACCATCTGACTGGCATGTACCCCCGCGTCTGTCCGCCCGGCGCCGGTGATGGAGATGGGACGGCGAAGCATGGTGGAGAGCCTTTGCTCCAGCTCCCCCTGCACAGTGCGTCCCGCGGGCTGTATCTGCCAGCCGAGAAAGTCGGTGCCATCGTAGGCTAAGTAGAGGAAGTACCTCATTGGCTTTTATTATAAAAAAGTCCCACAGCGCTCCTCTATGTGGATCTCTGTGGGACTTCGTCTTTGTCGGATGGGTCAAGCCATCCTTGGGGTATACTTAGATGTGGAGAGAGGGGGCTTACTTCTTCTTCGTCTCCTCCTTCTCAGGGTTACTCTTGGAGGGGTCGTACTGCTCGTTGAGATACTTGACCACCTCCTCGGTGATGTCGTACATCGGGACGGAGTAGATGATGGAGCCGCCCTGATTAGAGAGGATCACCTGGTAGTGTCCGTGGAGCTCATTGTAGGTACGGATCTGAGACCAGATCGTATCCGATAGCGCCTTCATAGTCTTGGCCTGCTCCTCCATCAGCTCGCCGGAGAGCTTCTGCTGGAGCAGCTGGAAGTCCTGCTGCTTCTTCCCGAGTCTCTGGTACTCACGCTCGGCACGCTCCTGGCTGAAGAAGGCATTGTTATTCATCTTGTACTGGAAGTCCTGCATCTCCTTCTCCAGCTGTCGTCCCTGGGCATTGAGGTTTGCCTGCTTGGTCTCAGCAGATGCCATAAGCTTGTCATTGACATCCTTAGCGTAGTTGTACTGGCTCATCAGGCTGTCCAGGGTAACGTATGCGATCGGCATAACAACCGATGAGTCTCCTGCTTGTATGGGAGTGACCTTGGGAGACTTGGATCTCTGGTCTGTAAAGTGGAGCACAAAGAGTGCAACTACAGCAACCGCCAGTACGACGGTAATGATGGTATTGGTAGAGTTCTTCATTGATGTAATGATAGGAGCAGTAGCCACGATAGCGGCTAAGAGTGCTCCGCTTGGTTTGAGTAAGTTTCGAGATTAGCAGTATGATATGAGTGGTGAGGGATGACCGCCTACCATAGGGATGCCGGGCATCTACTCATCTGAGGAGTGGATGCGATCGTAGAGGTCCCGATGCTTCATCTCCTGAGCGGTGATCTTATGGCCGCACACCAGACCCTTCGCTCGGAGTGCAGGCTGATCCTCTACCTCGGTCTTAGGGAATTCGCCTCCCTCCACGAAGAAGACCCTTACGCCTAAGAGCAACACCGCAAGCCCCACCAGAGCTAGTGTCAGTATGAGTGTTATGGTCATAACCTATGCTATCGATTCCTTAGTGATCAGATTACGAGGGCAAATATACCCTTTTTATTCATTCTTCGTAATCCTCTCTTGCCGCTTCCGATTGCTCTTGGCTTCTATTTAGTGACTTATAACACTTCTTGCCGATCCGCAGAGGCAAGGGTGGCAGACCGATCGTCCATTTGGAAAAAAGTGAAGCCCCTCAAGTGAGAAATAATCTACACCTAAGGGGCTTCGGGGGAGGGAGTGGCGCGACTTGGAATTGAACCAAGGACACATGGATTTTCAGTCCATTGCTCTACCACTGAGCTACCGCGCCGGTTTGTAACTGCGGGGGGATTCCCCGTTTTGCTCTGCAAAGGTAAGATAAAATATTGGATAAGCAAGCTCCGAGGTCGCTTCCTTACTTCTCGTGCCGTAGAGGTAAGGGCTCAAGTGGCTGATCACCAGTAGTTTCTCATCTCGAGGACTATGAGATGGACTCAGGGCTGACGCATTTGACTTTCACCTCGCCCGCCACTCCCACAGGGACTTACCCGCTGGTCCCCCTCCTCATTCACCCCGCCCCTGTACGATGTCACACTCATCCCCTATGCCGGCGGGAGACGGATCCGTCAGGGATCCCCGGCGCCGGGGAGTATCGTATCGAGCTGGATAGAGTTCGGTGAATTCTAAACCCGGTATTAGTGATCACTATTACCGGGTTTAGTGAACACTAATACCGGGTTTAGTTTGGGGGGTGCAGGACTGATGCGCTTGAGCCTTACAGTAAAGGATCAGATGTCCGTCAGAGAGGCTGATGCTTAGGCAAGCGGATGGAGGGTCTCTCTTATCGCTCATCTCCGATGTGATGGCGACCCGCAAGGCGTCGGGTTACGAAAAAACTCCCTGAGCATCGGTAGAGCCACGAAGTGGCGAAGACCGATGCCTATGGAGCGGACATCCTTGCGGATGCGGTTACGCTGCTAATGGACGAGTCTCAAACGCATCAGCCCTAGAGATGGACTCCTGTACTCAGCTATGTAGCGTAATCTTTGGTATCTTAGCAGTGCAAACGGATAACTATTCTCACTTTTATTACTTAATACCTATGTCGCTATCCCCGGAAGAGCTGAGCTGCCGGCTCGCCAAGATCAGACAAGCCATGTCCCACGAGGGCTGCGAGAGCCTTCTCCTGCGGAGTATCCCGTCACAGCTCTATCTGACGGGGAGTGTAGTCTCCGGATGGATCTATGTGTCTGGGGAGGGTGAGCCGGTCTACTTCCCTGACAGGACAGTCAATCGGCTCTCAGACTACGATCCCACCAGGGTGATTCCGGTGCGGAAGCCTGAGCAGATCCCTGCGGCGCTTGAGCCTCTTGGGTATCGCATCGATCAGCATACCGCCCTCGAGAGGAGCTACCTCACAGAGGTGGACTATGAGCGACTGAGTAAGCTCTCTCCATCCGGCGTCAGCTCCGTTGATGCGGGGGATCTGCTACGTCAGGTGCGTATGATCAAGACACCGGGGGAGATCCGACTGATCAGGGAGACTGCCGCACGTCACTCGGAGATCTACGAGATTGCTCCTCAGCTCTATGAGCCTGGGATGACCGACCTGGAGTGGCAGTTTGCTCTCGAGTATGAGATGCGTAAGCGTGGCTGGATCGGTCTTTTCCGCACCTTTGGGACGCAGATGGAGAGCTTCTCGGGTAGTGTCATCGCCGGAGACAATGCCTCCTTCGCTTCGCCCTACGACTTCACAATGGGCGGCAGAGGTGTTGCCTCCTTCCCTCTGGGAGCCGCTGGGCACGTGATCCGACCAGGTGAGGAGGTGATGGTGGATCTGGCGGGCGACTACTCTCAGTACCAGTCGGACTGTACGCGGACTTACTATGTCGGCAGTCTGCCCGATGAGGCTTTTCGCCGGCATGAGATCTCGCTACGTATGCACGAGTGGCTCGAGGAGGTGGGAGAACCCGGCTTCCCCATCGGTGAGATATACAATCACTGCCTGCACCTTGCGGAGCAATTTGGCGTGGCGGATCACTTTATGGGTGATGAGCTTAGAGCCCGCTACGTGGGGCATGGCGTCGGGCTGGAGATCAATGAGCTGCCGATCCTCACCGGTCGCTGGTCGGGTGTGCTGGAGGAGGGTATGGTGATCGCCTTTGAGCCCAAAGTCATCCTCCCCGGTGTCGGAGCGCTTGGGATCGAGGACACTTACCTTGTGCTGTCGGATGGGCTGGAGTGCCTCACCACCCCGGAACGGACACTCGTCAAGCTCTGCTGAGCCGGTCTCATCGATGGGAGATGTAACTACACTCTTATGACTATTCATCCCACATACGACCGAGAGAGCAACGCCCGCTTTAGCCAGTTGGTCTTCCTCTTTGCGGTGATGCTGATCATGGCGGGGGTGTTCTCCTTCCTGATCACTCCAGTCCTGAGTATGATCTCCCTCTCTGAGACGGAGTCTTTGCTTGTCTCCCAGATCTGCTCTTCTCTGTTGGTCTTTTGGGTTCCTCCCCTTTTACTCAATACATACTACAAGGCTCGGCACCTGAGACCATTCTTCCACCCTCTTGCACGGGTGAGTGGGCTGCAGGTGGTGCTTGGGCTGTCGGTAGCGCTCCTGGCGCTTGTCCCCTCGTCCCTGCTGGAGGATCTGATGAGGAGGATTCCGGAGCCGTGGGTGTTTACACCTTTCTCGGCACAAGTGGAGCGCATCACGGAGATGATGATATCCGATCACAGTGCGGTCGGGATTGCGCTGGCGCTGATAGCGCTTGTGGTGGTTGCTCCGCTGGCTGAGGAGTATCTCTTTCGCGGAGTGCTTCAGCAGTGGGTCCTGTCAGTCACTCGCAGCGGTCACGTGGCAGTGTGGGTGGTGGCTCTGCTCTTCTCTCTGATACATATGGAGTGGGGCGGACTCCTGTCCCGTACCTTTATGGGAGTGTTGCTGGGTTACGCCGCTCTCTATGGCGGACTGAGGGTCTCCGTCCCGATGCATGCGCTGAATAATCTGCTCGTATATCTGCTCCTGCTTAGTGGAAACTCTGAGCCGTGGAGTCCGCCTGCCGGAGGGGTCGTCTACGTACTGATCTCTCTGGTCTGTCTCGTCGCCATAGTCATTATCCTAATGTATATGTCTCAAAGAACGAAATCCGAATATCATGAAACGATCGACTAAACTACTCTCGCTCCTGGTGCTGTCGCTTCCTATACTGGGGCTTATGACCTCTTGCGAAGGAGCTAAGCAGAGTACCTACTACACCCAGAGGGTGGACTTCCCCAAGGGAGCAACGCTGGATACTAAGGTAGAGATGGCCTCACAGCTGATCCCCTCTGAGAAGCAGCAGGCATGGCAGGAGCTGGAGCTGACTGCCTTTATCCACTTCGGGGTCAATACCTTCACCAATCAGGAGTGGGGCGATGGGACAGAGGATCCCGCCATTTTCATCCCCGAGCATCTAGACACAGATCAGTGGGTGAAGACCCTCAAGGATGCCGGCTTTCGCCTCGTGATCCTTACCTGTAAGCACCACGATGGGTTCTGTCTCTGGCAGACAGAGACCACGGACCACTCGGTGAAGTCCTCCCCATGGCGCAATGGCGAGGGCGACGTCTTGAGGGATCTGTCAGCATCGTGCAAGAAGTACGACATGAAGCTGGGTGTCTACCTCTCCCCCTGGGACCGCAATGCCGTATCTTACGGAACGGGTAAGGACTACAATGACCTCTACATCGCTCAGCTCACTGAGCTGCTCTCCGACTATGGAGATATTGATGAGGTGTGGTTTGACGGCGCATGCGGAGAGGGACCTAATGGAAAGGTACAGGAGTATGACTGGAAGCGGGTCTTCGACACGATCCATAAGCTGCAGCCCAATGCCGTCAGTGCGATCATGGGCGAGGACATTCGCTGGGTCGGCAATGAGAGTGGTCTCGGTCGTGAGACGGAGTGGAGTGCTACGGTCCTCTCACCGGACTCCTATCCCGAGAGTGACAGCCTCTACAAGGCTCTTGACATCAACGCTATGGCAGGAGATCTCGGCAGTCGGGATATGCTTGCCAAAGCAGGATCCCTCTACTGGTATCCGAGTGAGGTGGACGTGTCGATCCGTCCGGGATGGTTCTGGCACCCCGAGGAGGGACCGAAGTCTCTCAAGCAGCTGTCTGACATCTACCTTCAGTCTGTGGGGCGTAACTCGGTCCTCCTACTCAATATTCCTCCTACGAGAGACGGACTGCTGGATGAGCGTGATGTCAAGCGTGTTGGCGAATTTGGTCAGTGGATCCGTCAGCTCAATGAGCAGCGCGCCGCCACCGAGGACCTTGCTCATGAGATCAAGGTGGGTGGAAGCATCGTGACAGAGCTTAATCCTGATATGCAGGTGGGCGTGATCCTCCTGCAGGAGGACATATCTCGTGGCCAGAGGGTTGAGAAGTTTCACGTCGATGGCCTGATGGACGATGGCACCTGGTCTCAGATTGCTCAGGGAACCACCATAGGTTACAAAAGACTTCTGCCACTGGAGGTGCAGGCTCGGTACAGTAAGATCCGTCTTGTCATTGATGAGGGTCGCGGAGGCTCAGTATACATTCGTCACATCAATGCTCTCGTACTGCCGCCGCTGATCGGCACGGAGCCGGGCGCTGAGATGACGGGAATCACTCCCCTCTCCAAGCAAGGTTGGACTGTATCGAGCGTCAGCCCTTTAGAGATCCTCTTTGGCAGAGAGCTGAGTGTACAGGGGTTCATCTACTCGCCTGCTAAGGGTCGTGATGCCACGACGCTCCCCTTTACCTACCTGCTGGAGGGAACTAAGGATGGTAAGAGCTGGCAGCCGCTGGCAAAGGGTGAATTCTCAAATATTGTCAACAATCCGATCCCGCAGAAGGTCAAGCTCGACCAAGCCCACCCGCTTAGTGGGATCCGCCTCACAGGCACCACAGTGGAGGGACATGGTGTGCCGCTAGAGGATACTGAAGTAACACTCTATTGATACCATTCTTATAATGACGAAATATATCGGCGCACACGTCTCTAGCGCAGGCGGGGTGCAGAATGCTCCGCTAAATGCGAAGGAGATCGGTGCCAATGCGTATGCTCTCTTTACCCGAAACCAGCGGCAGTGGTTCCCAAAGCCACTGAAGGAAGAGGATATCGAAGCCTTCAAAACCAATATGGCTGAGTGCGGTTTTGAGCCACGTTACGTCCTGCCCCATGCAAGTTACTTAATTAACCTTGGCTCGCCTCGGGAGGAGGTGATGAAGAAGAGCCGTCACGCCCTTACGGATGAGATGCAGCGATGTGAGCAGCTGGGGCTGAGTATGGTAAACTTCCACCCGGGTGCCAACCTCGGTGAGACCTCTGTATCTGAGTGTCTGGCACAGATCGCCGAGGGGATCAATATTTGCCTCGAACGGACGGAGGGAGTGAAAGCTGTGATAGAGAATACCGCCGGTCAGGGATCCAATCTCGGCTTTACCTTTGAGCAGATCGCTGAGATCATAGATGCCGTGGAGGACAAGAGTCGTGTCGGAGTATGCATCGACACCTGCCATGCGACCGCAGCAGGATATGACATCCTGACTGAGGAGGGATATCGGACTATGATGAAGTCCTACGAGGAATTGATCGGGCTAGACTATCTCTGCGGCATGCACCTCAATGACTCAAAGAAAGGGGTGGGTTCTCGTGTTGACCGTCACGAGTCGCTTGGGGATGGCGAGATCGGGATCGCTCTCTTCGAGTGCATCATCCGCGATCCTCGTACTGATCATATCCCGCTGATCCTTGAGACGCCCAATCCTGATCGCTGGGCTGAGGAGATCGCCTTGTTGAGGACCTTTGAGACCAAGTAAGTGATGATCTCTTTTCCTCAGGCTAAGATCAATATTGGTCTCCGCATCACCGGTGTGAGACCTGACGGCTACCACGAGTTGGAGACGCTCTTCTACCGGATCCCGCTCTGTGATGCCTTAGAGGTGGTGCCGGCAGAGAGTGATGCCCTTGACGATGGAGGCTTTGGCGATCCGCAGCATAACCTGGTCGTGCGGGCTGTTGAGATCATGCGTGAGGAGGGGGTGGCTATTCCCCCACTGGAGGTGATCCTCCGTAAGCGGATCCCCACAGGTGCCGGTCTGGGGGGCGGCTCGTCCGATGCCTCCTCGATGCTACTGATGCTGAGGCAGCTTTATGCCCCCGACCTGTCGGATAGGCGGCTGGCGGATATGGCGCTAAGGCTTGGTGCCGACTGCCCATTCTTCCTCACTAATAGTCCTCAGATTGGGCGTGGGGTGGGGGAGCTACTGAGCCCTTTCCCTCTCGATCTAAGCGGCTGGGTACTCACTCTGATCCTACCTGGGATCCATGTCTCCACAGCTGAGGCGTATCAGGAAATAGACATCTCCGCCCCGCCCGAGCCTCTCGAGGAGATCCTTAGGCGACCGGTGGCTGAGTGGCGCAACCGAGTGGTAAACGACTTCGAGACACCCGTTTTTTCACGTCATCCTGAGCTGGCAGAGATCAAGGATCAGCTCTATGCTGCCGGTGCCACCTATGCTTCCATGTCCGGCTCCGGCTCCTCCATCTATGCCCTGAGCATGGCTCCTCTGACTCGACTTTCTACCCATTACACTACATATTCTTATCTATTTTGAAGAAAGTACTCCTATCATTAGTCCTTTCTGTATTGGTTGGTGGACAAGCATTAGCTGCTCTGCCGACCGATACCCTGACCATCCTGCACTACCGGGCACTACCTGCGACGAAGCTTATCGCTCCGATGCAGACCGATAGTGTCAATCTCTATGGCAAGTCCCGAGACTCCTTTACTACCTCGACGGATCAGCCCGCAGTCGCAGCCGATAGCCCCTTGTTGTCGGACTTGATCGCACCGGCGGACACCGTTATTCGGCTCAAGGGTGGTAAGCTGTACCGACTGTCGACTGCCTTGCTCTCTACTGCGTATGAGAAGGCGACTCTTTTGGTCTCCTGTACGATGCCCTACAAGCTCTCCTTTGATGGAAAAGTTATAGGACAGAAGAATAGAGTACTCGATAGTTCTCGTGAGGATCAATTTGACCTGACCATATACCCCTCTGCACGCCGACCTCTGACGATTACTATCGAGGCTCGGGACTCAGTGGAGCTGGTAATATCTGTGGTCCCCAAGCGAACCGGTCATACCGTCTCCCTTAGGACCGACCCCGTTGAGTATATGAGCATGGACTTCGGTCTCACAGGGGAGACTCTGACAGGGGTCAGTATGTCCCCGAGTGGACGCTATACCATACTCTCCTCGGTCCGTATTACCGACCTTAAGCGTTACTACTCCTCCGTGATCTATGAGGGGACTCGTCGTATAGGGACTCTGCCCGATGGCGCTGGACGCGGTAGCTGGCTACCACGCTCTGACAGGCTCTACTACACGGTCAAGACCGATCTCGGAAGAAGCCTGATGACCTATGATCCCGCCTCGGGTGCGGAGGAGCTCCTCTGCGAGGCTGTACCGGATGGTTCCTTTACCGTAGCTCCTACGGAGGATCGTCTGATCTTCTATAAGGAGACCACCGGTGACAAGCAGTCCTCCTACGTGGATCGGGCACTCGGACGCGATGACCACCGAGGGCTTATGGGTCCGAGGACACGCTATGACCTCTACCTCTTTGACTTCACCACGCGCGACTATCGTCCTCTCACCTACGGCTATCGCTCTGTGGGGCTGGAGGATATTAGCCCCGACAGTAGGCGGATCATCTTCTCGGTGACGGATGACGATGTCACGGAGTCTCCCTTCTATGCCACTGCCTACTACGAGATGGATCTGGAGACGATGGCGGTCGATACCCTCTTTACTCCCACTCCTGATCTCTCCTATGTCGGCTATACCGGCGACTCGGATAAATTGCTGATCCTGGGCAATCCGGAGGCCTTTAATGGTATTGGACGAAACCTTCCGGAGGGTATGATCACCAATACGTACGAGACGGATATCTATCTCTACGACAGGAAGAGTGGGACGGCAAGGGTCTTCACGAAGGACTTTGCCCCCTCCGTGCAGTCCATCCGTCCTGCTCAGGATCGGATGCAGGCAGTCTTCCGCGCCTCAGATCGCGACTACCAGCGGCTATACACGCTCGACCTCAGGAGTGGCAAGATCACCCTCCTGCCGGTGAGCGTGGACTACGTAGGATCCTACGACGTGGATGCTCAGTGCAAGTCCTTTGCTTACATCGGTGAGAGTACCAATAGGGTAGCAAATGCTTACCTGGGAGATGTCACACACCGCACCTCCTCAGTCCTCAGAGATCTTGCCTCAGAGCGGATGAAGGATCTGAAGGTGGGAAGCGTGGAGGACTGGAGCTTCACCATGCCGGATGGTGGTCAGGTCCCGGGGCGCTTCTATCTGCCTCCTTTCTTTGACCCTCAGAAGAAGTACCCGCTCCTCGTGTACTACTATGGAGGAACGTCTCCCGTGGGGCGGATGTTTGACTGGTACTACTCTCAGCCTATGTATGCCGCACAGGACTATGTCGTGCTGGTGCTTAATCCCAGTGGAACCATTGGCTGGGGACAAGAGTATGCCGCACGGCATGTCAATGCCTGGGGTGACCGGACGGCTGACGAGATCATCGCTGCGACGAAGGGTTTTGTCGACAGCCACTCCTATGTCAATGGCAAGCGGATCGGCTGCTTTGGTGCCAGCTACGGAGGCTTTATGACCCAGTATCTCCTCACCAAGACCGATCTCTTTGCTTGCGCCATCAGCCATGCCGGCATCAGTGCGCTCTCCTCCTACTGGGGACAGGGCACCTGGGGCATCGGATACAGCACGGTTGCCAGTACCGATAGTTATCCGTGGAATAATCCTGATCTCTATGCCAAGCACAGCCCGCTCTTCCGTGCCGACAAGATCCATACCCCCCTCCTCCTCACTCACGGCACATCGGACACCAATGTCCCCTTCGGTGAGAGTGTCCAGCTCTATAATGCGCTCAAGATCCTCGGACGACCGGTGGAGATGATCCGCGTCTACGGCGAGGATCACCACGTGATGGAGCTTCACCGCCGTCAGATATGGATGCGATCGATGATGGCATGGTTCCAGAAGTGGCTCAAGGATGACCCCACCTGGTGGGACGATATGTACCCTGAGCGGCACTACTGATCCCATAGGGTCTCCACTAAGATAAGAGAGGTCTCTCTGCCGACCGGCAG
>NZ_CAKRLH010000003.1 GCF_934359325.1 uncultured Porphyromonas sp. | reverse complement strand
CCTATATACTCTCAGCGTTACTCGGTGAAGTAGTGTCTGGCAATGCGGCTCGAGAGACGGGAGAGGATCTCGTAGTGGATCGTGCCGCAGGCATCTGAGAGACGGGTAATGGGGAGCTGGTCATCGAAGATCACCACACGGCTTCCCTCGACGGCGGTGGGCGCATCGGTGAGATCGAGCATCACCGCATCCATGCAGACGTTACCGACTGTGGGTACGAGAGCACCAGACTCCGTTCGGAAGAGCGCCCGACCATTGCCCAGCTGCCTAGGGAGTCCGTCGGCGTAGCCTATCGGTATCACGCCTATGCGCGAGTCTCGCGTGAGGAGCCCCTTGCGCCCATAACCGACAGTGGCACCGGCGGGGAGCTTGCGTGTCTGGAGGATCACGGAGGAGAGTGAGGCTACCGGCTCCAGCCCCATCGGATCCACCTGTAGCGGTGAGAACCCGTAGAGCCCACATCCGAGCCGGACCATATCGGACCTGTAGTCCGGGAAGCGCGTCATACCGGCCGTATTGAGGGCGTGCTTGAGGAAGGGGTGGGGCAGCGCCTGACGAAGTCGCTCCTCCACGCGGTCCAGCATAGCCAGCTGCTTGTAGGTGTAGTCGTCCTCAGTCGGCTCGTCAGCAACCGAGAGGTGTGTGAAGATCGAAGCGACACGTACCGCGCTGGTCCGTGAGAGGATGGTCAGCACCTCCTCCTCCTCATCCTCGTCAAATCCGGTCCTGTGCATGCCGGTATTCCACTTCAGGTGGATAGGGTAAAGGTGTGCACCGTACCGCTCAGCGGCCGAGATGAAGTCGAGGAGAAGGTGCTTATTGAAAATGTTTGGCTCCAAGTGGTTGCTCATGATCTGCTCATACGACCCCGGCTCCGGATTCATCACCATTATCTGAGTGGTGATACCGAGACGGCGCAGCTCTTTCCCCTCATCGCAGACAGCTACGGCGAAGTAGTCCACCCCGCCGGTCTGCTCGAGGTACCGCGCCACCTCGTTGCTCCCAAGTCCATAAGCGTTGGCCTTAAGCATGCAGGTGAATCTCATCCCCTTCGGGAGGTGCGCCCGGTAGAGATTGAGGTTGTGTCCCAGACGAGAGAGATTGACACTCAGAATCGTCTGATGCACTCGCCGGACCATCCTCCTCACGATCTCCTCGAGATGGCTCTCGTGAGCGCCCTTGATCAGCACCACATGATCAGCGAGGTACTCCTCCGGATGGTCAGCGAGGAAGTCCTCCGTCGATCGGTAATACCTCGCATCGGGGGAAAAGGTGGTCCGGTACTCTCCCATCTCATCCCCGATCAGTACCGTCTCGGAGAGGTCGAAGCGGCGTAGGAGACTCGAGATCGTGGAGTACAGCCCCGTCTTGTCGTGGCTGCTCTCTCGGAAGGCTGACAGGATGACAGCGGACGGCTTCCCCAGCAACTCCTGTCGGCGTCGCAGCGCAGAGAGTGCAATGGAGAGGGAGTCTATGTCAGCATTGTAGGTGTCGTTGATGATCGTCATGCCATGCTCGCCCTCCAGCGTCTCGAGACGCATGGAGACCGGCTCCAGCCTGTGGGTAAAGGAGAGATCCTTCAGCCGCTCCGGTGCCAGCTCCGTCAGTATGGAGAGCGCCAGATAGCAGTCCTCGATCGTCCCGTCATCGAGAAATGGGAGCTCAAAGTGAACCTCCCTTCCACTCAGAGTTGCGTCCACGTCCACGCCGCCGGAGGTATGCACCTCCCTTCGGATCCACAGGACCGCATCCTGACGGCTTCGGCTCCAGCCGGTGAGGGCAAAGGGATAGCTCCCCTCCCGCAGGACGGTCTCTAGGTCGGGATCCGGATCGAGGCAGCCATAGACCCGGTCGCAGTGGCGGAAGAGCTTAAGCTTCTCCCTGATCAGCGCCTGTCGGTCGGGGAAGTTCTCCAGGTGGGCTGTCCCAAGGTGAGTCAGCACACCTACAGTCGGCAGGATGATCCGCTCGAGCCGATCCATCTCACCCGGTCGTGAGATGCCCGCTTCGATGAGTGCGAGATCGGCGTCATCGCTGATGCCCCAGAGGGAGAGCGGTACACCGATGGCGGAGTTGTAGCTTCGGGGGGAGCGGGACACCTTTTTTGTCCCTCCGATCATCTGATGGAGCAGCTCCTTGACTGTCGTTTTCCCATTACTCCCCGTGATGCCGACGACAGGCATCGACAGCCTGTGGCGGTGGAGTGAGCCCACCTGCTGCAGGGCGGTAAGGGTGTCTGGTACCGTTATGAATGTGGCATCCCGATACTCATCGGTCGGGAAGTGCCGGTCAGAGATGACAAAGGCACGCACACCTCGGCTGTAGAGCGGCTTGATGTACTTGTGTCCATCCTGCTTCTGGGTGACGAGGGCAAAGAAAAGCGTCCCCTCGGGGAAAGTGAGCGCCCGGGAGTCCGTCAGGAGTGTGGTGATCATACGGCTGTCCCTGATCGTTGGGTTTCCCAGTGCTGAAGCTATATCGGTGATAGTTACTGATGTCATAGATAATGTGATCGTATCTCTTGTATCCGCTGTACCTCATGGTCGAGATAGTCCCTCGGCAGCTCTGCTCGGATCTCGAGGAGGGTGCTGAGCAGAGAGTCGTAGTAGGCTCGGAGGCTCTCCCGACTGTCTGTCAGCGGTCTGTGATTGAGCTGCTTGCGTACCTTCTCCCACTTCTGTAGCGCAGGTCCGCTCTCCTCTCTGAGGTAGTACTCGCGGAAGCGCTCGATGATATACTCCGCTGCCTGGTCACTGGGATGCGCCATATCTCTGTCGTAAAATCGGTAGTCCCTCAGCTCGTCCTGCATGATCTCATACGAGGGGAAGTAGGAGACCCGATCGGGGAAGAGCTCCGTGAGTCTCTCGGCAGCCAGCAGCAGGATCGCCTTGCTGAGACGACTCTCGTGCGCCCCATCTCTGTAGTGAGGGATAGGGCTGACGGTGAGGAGGATCCTGATGTCAGGTATCTGCTCAGTCAGTGCAGGTATCAGCCGACCCCAGACTGAGACGATCTCATCGATCGAGAGACGACGGCGAGTGAAGTCCTCAGTCGGAAGCTTGTGGCAGTTATTAACCACCTCCCCCTGTCGCTCGTAGACCCAGGCGGTGCCGAAGGTCAGTATGAGTAGGTTCGTCTCCTGGAGCGCCGCCCTTGATCTCTCAAAGGCCGCCCGCATTTGCTGCAGAGCCACTACCTTACTGCTGTGAGAGAAAGCCCCATGGTGCATCATAGAGTGCCAGCGACCATCCCGCAGGATCAGCTCGTCCTCCCGCGGAGCGTCATCTAAGAGGAGACGCCCCATGCCCTGAGCCATAGAGAGAGGGTTGTATATGATCCCATAGGGCGAGTCTGTCACGTCGTAGAGGGCTCCCATCAGGTAATCTCTCAGACGGGTGGAGAAGCAGGAGCCCCAGAGCGTTAAGCGGTCTCCTCGGTCGTAGAGCCTGTCCGGCTTTTTTATCTCGATGACCTTGCGAAAAATCATACCCCAAAGGTACCGATAAATACTGCTCAGTGTACTGAAAAACGGTCGCAAAAAAGGCAATGAGGAGCCTTCCCCTCAGCCTTTTCTCTAATACCGATATTAGTGTGATCTAATATCGGTATTAGGCGAGACTAATATCGGTATTAGATCACGCTAATATCGGTAAAAGAAAATGCCCTTGTAGGAGGGTGACTCAATTTTAATTAAACACAATATTCGTTTACTTCGCAGTCGCATCGTTGGTTAATCCACTTACATTATCTTGATTATTAAGTTTGGTGAGACCATTGATGCTCTTCTTTCTGCCGATCGTAAAATTGTATCTAAAGTTTATGGCAAATAGATTTTGGAAATTATTCCAAATCGTTTCTTCCTTAAAGTTCATCAAGCTATTGTTGGAATAGATGGCAGATGGCTTGGGATTGTGAATATACTGCAATGCCACATATACATTGTTTTTGGAGTAAGATAGTTCACTAAAAACATAGGCTTTCTTCTTTTCCGTAACATCCCCCAATAGATCGGTCATAGAACTTCCTACATTTCCTAATATGGAAAATTCCTTGTAAGTAACACTTGCCGTGATAGAAAAGTATTTTGACCACTCACTTAGACTGGCACCATCAAGCTTCATGGCGCTAGTATACACAACTGTTGCGAACGGTTGGATTTTCAAGAATGAGAATGGAAGCCATTGAAGGCTGAGATCCGCAGCTGTGTATGAGGTGTGTTTAAAATGTTCAAGGGTCTTCACTATCTCTGCGTCTCTACTCTCAAATAATGTCATATAAGGGCGGCGCAGGTACGAATGCCGTATTGCGGCACTCATATAGAAAGTAGGTAGACTCAGTTGGTATTGAAGACGATTATAGAAAGTATAGTAGGGATGAAGATGAGGATTGCCCACACTATAATATTGATAGTTGAGATAGACTGGATGGATGGTGAGCTGTGAGATGTCAGGAACATTGGATAAGATAAGCGAGTTAAGCCTAATGGAAGAGGAGTGACCTATCTGATAGCTCGCAGACAATGAAGGTTTGAACACAGTATAATGCTTTGCCTTCATTTCTCCATTGTCTTGAATACTATGTTCTATACCTACACCTATGGTGTAATCGAGATTCTTTAACTTGCCTGCAAGATTTGAATATATATAGCAGACTTGCTGCTCCATTATGGAGCGGGCGTTTTCATTATAGGTCTGCTGGAGTTGCTTGTAAAAGTATCTTGCCCCGATGCTGATATTTTCATTGGAAAAGGACTTGTTGTAAAGCAACTCGGATATGATGGAATTAGAGTAATTCCTGAGATGGTTGTTGTACCGATAAGCAAATGTATTATCTGAATTTTCCTGGGAAATCTGATTGTCCGATTTTGAATCAAAATAAGATCCTACAAAATTGGCTGTCAATTCCTGGTTGTTCTTCAATTTTCTATTGTAATATAAATCCAATGATATAGCATCGTAATTGCTTTTAAGTTTTTTTGCCGAATAACCTTGTTATACAATTCCTGTACCAAATTTCGTTGTTGCAGTTTGTTGATGGCTTTCCCGCCCCGGGTTGAGGCGATACCTTACTTTAGCAGAAAACAGTTGGTTGTCATCCGGACTAAACATGTAATCTGACCCTATGATATGTTACTCCCCCTTGTAAGTACCGGGAAGTCCCTGCTGTTTGCTGGAGAAATTTGCATGGTCTATCTCATATTCGTACGTCTGATTGATTCTGTTGTCGTCAAGATTCCTGTAATCAATGAAATAGGAAAGGGCAACCTGGTGCTTGGGTGTGTACCACTTCGCATTGATTGTGTTTGTTCCGTAACCCGTTGTAAAAGAGTTTACTGTAGAGATAAAGCTGTTAAACCCGCTATCCTTTTCTTTTATGGTAAAGACGCTTAGCACTGCACCTATGTTTTTATTGGCAAATCTTGCTGGTGGCTGTGTAAAATACTCAACTCTCCTGATTTTTTTTGCAGGTAGAGCCATTAAGTCATTTTCATTCGCCTGTATGCCATCTATGAGAATGAGTATATTTTGCCGGTCTGTCGTTTGAAGGATATTTGAAATTCTATTTAATTGAAATTGTGGCATTTCTCCCAAGGCCGTCAAGGCAGAGGAGGCTCTTTCCTTCAGACTTTGTGGGATGAGTAGTTTGTCCTTACTCCCGAAGGTCTCAATCTCACTTGCAGAAATAACTACTTCCTGCAGTTCTTCAGAATGCCGCTTCAACATGATTTCTTGGTGAGACTTGACCGCTAAACACATCGTTTCGTAACCCACGGAAGATATCTTCAGTATAAGTTGCCTAGAGACAGTATCCGGAAAAGAAAAATATCCCTTATCATTGGATACCGTACCGGCAATCAGAATGCTATCAGGAATTTGGTACAGCCTAATAGTTGCAAATTCGACAGGTTGTTTTTCCTCATCTATTATCACTCCGGATATTTGGGCGTTGAGAATTTTGCACGAAAACAACAGAACTATTATTATAAAGACAAACTTATTCATACCGAACATAGAATTAAACTTTTTGTTACCACAAATTGAGCCTAAAAATGCAAGTAAGCAATTCCTCCTTTGATAATCCAAGGTTCGAAAGCAGGCGCCTAAAATTGCTATATTCTTGGGGACTGTAGATTCAAATTACTAGTGCAAGTTACTTATTAATTTTCTAACCTGACAGTCGTTGTGGTCTTGTACTTGTTCCTTTTCCTTGGTCTAGAGTTGAATTTCTGTACATAATTAAGGACCTGCTTATTGGTAATCATTGCTGTCCGATAAAAGTTTGTCGAACAGCAATAAGAAATTGCCCTTGTTGGAGGGTGACTGCTCAGTCAGAGCGGGGATCAGCCGGCTCCAGACAGTGACGATCTCATCGACAGAGAGCCGACGGCGGATAAAGTCCTCAGCCGGTAGCTTGTGGCAGTTATTGACCACCTCTCCCTGCCGCTCGTAGACCCAGGCGGTGCCGAGGGTTAGGATGAGTAGGTCAGTCTCGGCGAGTGCAGCCCTTGATCTCTCAAAGGCCTCCCGCATCTGCTGTAGAGCCACCTCCTTACTGCTGTGGGAGAAGTACCCATGGTGCATCATGGAGTGCCAGCGACCATCCCGTAGAACCAGCTCTTCCTCCCGCGGAGCGTCGTCTGAGAGGAGACGCTCCATGCCCTGAGCCATGGAGAGAGGATTGTACATGATCCCATAGGGCGAGTCCGTCACGTCGTAGAGCGCTCCCATCAGGTAATCCCTCAGACGGGTGGAGAAGCAGGAGCCCCAGAGTGCGAAGCGATCTCCTCTGTCGTAGAGCCTGACCGGCTTTTTTATCTCGATGACCTTGCGAAAAATCATGCCCCAAAGGTACCGATAAATACCGCTATGTGTACTGAAAAACGGTCGCAAAAAAGGGGCAATGAGGAGCCGTCCTCTCAGCCTTTTCTCTAATACCGATATTAGTGTGATCTAATATCGGTATTAGTCTCGCCTAATATCGGTATTAGATCACACTAATATCGGTAAAAGAAATTGCCCTTGCAGGAGGGCGACTCAATTTTAATTAAACATAATATTCGTTTACTTCGCAGTCGCATCGTTGGTTAATCCACTTACATTATCTTGATTATTAAGTTTGGTGAGACCATTGATGCTCTTCTTTCTGCCGATCGTAAAATTGTATCTAAAGTTTATGGCAAATAGATTTTGGAAATTATTCCAAATCGTTTCTTCCTTAAAGTTCATCAAGCTATTGTTGGAATAGATGGCAGATGGCTTGGGATTGTGAATATACTGCAATGCCACATATACATTGTTTTTGGAGTAAGATAGTTCACTAAAAACATAGGCTTTCTTCTTTTCCGTAACATCCCCCAATAGATCGGTCATAGAACTTCCTACATTTCCTAATATGGAAAATTCCTTGTAAGTAACACTTGCCGTGATAGAAAAGTATTTTGACCACTCACTTAGACTGGCACCATCAAGCTTCATGGCGCTAGTATACACAACTGTTGCGAACGGTTGGATTTTCAAGAATGAGAATGGAAGCCATTGAAGGCTGAGATCCGCAGCTGTGTATGAGGTGTGTTTAAAATGTTCAAGGGTCTTCACTATCTCTGCGTCTCTACTCTCAAATAATGTCATATAAGGGCGGCGCAGGTACGAATGCCGTATTGCGGCACTCATATAGAAAGTAGGTAGACTCAGTTGGTATTGAAGACGATTATAGAAAGTATAGTAGGGATGAAGATGAGGATTGCCCACACTATAATATTGATAGTTGAGATAGACTGGATGGATGGTGAGCTGTGAGATGTCAGGAACATTGGATAAGATAAGCGAGTTAAGCCTAATGGAAGAGGAGTGACCTATCTGATAGCTCGCAGACAATGAAGGTTTGAACACAGTATAATGCTTTGCCTTCATTTCTCCATTGTCTTGAATACTATGTTCTATACCTACACCTATGGTGTAATCGAGATTCTTTAACTTGCCTGCAAGATTTGAATATATATAGCAGACTTGCTGCTCCATTATGGAGCGGGCGTTTTCATTATAGGTCTGCTGGAGTTGCTTGTAAAAGTATCTTGCCCCGATGCTGATATTTTCATTGGAAAAGGACTTGTTGTAAAGCAACTCGGATATGATGGAATTAGAGTAATTCCTGAGATGGTTGTTGTACCGATAAGCAAATGTATTATCTGAATTTTCCTGGGAAATCTGATTGTCCGATTTTGAATCAAAATAAGATCCTACAAAATTGGCTGTCAATTCCTGGTTGTTCTTCAATTTTCTATTGTAATATAAATCCAATGATATAGCATCGTAATTGCTTTTAAGTTTTTTTGCCGAATAACCTTGTTATACAATTCCTGTACCAAATTTCGTTGTTGCAGTTTGTTGATGGCTTTCCCGCCCCGGGTTGAGGCGATACCTTACTTTAGCAGAAAACAGTTGGTTGTCATCCGGACTAAACATGTAATCTGACCCTATGATATGTTACTCCCCCTTGTAAGTACCGGGAAGTCCCTGCTGTTTGCTGGAGAAATTTGCATGGTCTATCTCATATTCGTACGTCTGATTGATTCTGTTGTCGTCAAGATTCCTGTAATCAATGAAATAGGAAAGGGCAACCTGGTGCTTGGGTGTGTACCACTTCGCATTGATTGTGTTTGTTCCGTAACCCGTTGTAAAAGAGTTTACTGTAGAGATAAAGCTGTTAAACCCGCTATCCTTTTCTTTTATGGTAAAGACGCTTAGCACTGCACCTATGTTTTTATTGGCAAATCTTGCTGGTGGCTGTGTAAAATACTCAACTCTCCTGATTTTTTTTGCAGGTAGAGCCATTAAGTCATTTTCATTCGCCTGTATGCCATCTATGAGAATGAGTATATTTTGCCGGTCTGTCGTTTGAAGGATATTTGAAATTCTATTTAATTGAAATTGTGGCATTTCTCCCAAGGCCGTCAAGGCAGAGGAGGCTCTTTCCTTCAGACTTTGTGGGATGAGTAGTTTGTCCTTACTCCCGAAGGTCTCAATCTCACTTGCAGAAATAACTACTTCCTGCAGTTCTTCAGAATGCCGCTTCAACATGATTTCTTGGTGAGACTTGACCGCTAAACACATCGTTTCGTAACCCACGGAAGATATCTTCAGTATAAGTTGCCTAGAGACAGTATCCGGAAAAGAAAAATATCCCTTATCATTGGATACCGTACCGGCAATCAGAATGCTATCAGGAATTTGGTACAGCCTAATAGTTGCAAATTCGACAGGTTGTTTTTCCTCATCTATTATCACTCCGGATATTTGGGCGTTGAGAATTTTGCACGAAAACAACAGAACTATTATTATAAAGACAAACTTATTCATACCGAACATAGAATTAAACTTTTTGTTACCACAAATTGAGCCTAAAAATGCAAGTAAGCAATTCCTCCTTTGATAATCCAAGGTTCGAAAGCAGGCGCCTAAAATTGCTATATTCTTGGGGACTGTAGATTCAAATTACTAGTGCAAGTTACTTATTAATTTTCTAACCTGACAGTCGTTGTGGTCTTGTACTTGTTCCTTTTCCTTGGTCTAGAGTTGAATTTCTGTACATAATTAAGGACCTGCTTATTGGTAATCATTGCTGTCCGATAAAAGTTTGTCGAACAGCAATAAGAAATTGCCCTTGTTGGAGGGTGACTGCTCAGTCAGAGCGGGGATCAGCCGGCTCCAGACAGTGACGATCTCATCGACAGAGAGCCGACGGCGGATAAAGTCCTCAGCCGGTAGCTTGTGGCAGTTATTGACCACCTCTCCCTGCCGCTCGTAGACCCAGGCGGTGCCGAGGGTTAGGATGAGTAGGTCAGTCTCGGCGAGTGCAGCCCTTGATCTCTCAAAGGCCTCCCGCATCTGCTGTAGAGCCACCTCCTTACTGCTGTGGGAGAAGTACCCATGGTGCATCATGGAGTGCCAGCGACCATCCCGTAGAACCAGCTCTTCCTCCCGCGGAGCGTCGTCTGAGAGGAGACGCTCCATGCCCTGAGCCATGGAGAGAGGATTGTACATGATCCCATAGGGCGAGTCCGTCACGTCGTAGAGCGCTCCCGTGAGGTAATCTCTCAGACGGAAGGAGAAGCAGGAACCCCAGAGCACGAAGCGATCTCCTCGATCGTAGAGCCTGTCCGGCTTATTTATCTCGATGACCTTGCGAAAAATCATACCCCAAAGGTACCGATAATCGGTCGCAAAAAGCAGAGTGGGGGCTGACGCATTTGAGTTTTACCTCACCCGCCCGATCTCGCATGCATCCCCTATGCCGCGGTAGCCGGATCCCGGGTGCCGGGGAGCATCGTATCGAGCAGGATAGAGTTCGGTGAAGTCTAAACCCGATATTAGTGATCACTAAACCCGGTAATAGTGATCACTAATACCGGGTTTAGTTTGGAGGGCGCAGGGCAGACGCATTTGAGTCTGTCTGATGCCCGTCAGAGAGGCTGATGCTCAGGTATGCGGATGGGTGGTCTCTCTTATCGCTCATCTCTGATGTGGCGGCGACCCGCAAGGGGGCGGGATACGAAATAAACTCTTATACATCGTCTTCGCCACTTCGTGGCTCGACCAATGCCCAGGGAGCAGGCATCCTTGTGGTTATGCTGCTGCTGAACGAGTCTCAAATGCGTCAGCCCTGGGACCTCACCATACATTAAACTATTAATTGCTACTTTTGCACCACATTCAATAGAAGTAATCTCGTTGCAAAGAAATATGGCTAATCATCTCCTTATCGTTGAGTCTCCCGCAAAGTCGAAAACGATCGGCAAGTTTTTGGGCAAAGACTTTACCGTACTCCCCAGTTATGGACACATACGTGACCTCAAGACTAAGGGTATGGGGGTCGATGTGGATAATAACTATGACCCTCAGTACGAGATCTCTGACGACAAGAAGAGCGTTGTCTCCACTCTAAAGGCTGCTGCAAAGAAGGCGGATCACATCTGGCTTGCTTCCGATGAAGACCGCGAGGGTGAGGCGATTGCGTGGCACTTGGCGGAGGTGCTTGGTCTGAGTGAGAAGGAGAAGAATAGGATCGTATTCCATGAGATCACCGAGTCTGCCATCCAGAATGCTCTGAAGAGTCCGCGCTCCATAGATCTGAAGATGGTCGATGCGCAGCAGGCACGGCGTGTGCTTGATCGGCTGGTGGGCTTTGAGCTCTCCCCGATCCTCTGGCGTAAGGTCCGTCCAAGCCTCTCGGCAGGTCGTGTCCAGTCTGTTGCTGTCAGGATCATCGTGGAGCGAGAGAAGGAGATCCACGACTTCGAGCCGGAGAGCTCCTTCCGCATACGTGGACTCTTTACGACAGAGGGGGGCGAGTCGCTTAGTGCCGACCTGACCTCACGACCGCAGTCGGTTGATGAGGCGATGGGGACTCTGGAGGATCTCCTCACTGCGACGTACTCCGTGGGACAGGTGACTGTAACTCCGGCGACACGTCAGCCGGCACCTCCATTTACCACCTCCACGCTGCAGCAGGAGGCATCGAGGAGGCTGGGCTACCCGGTGGGGCTGACGATGAGTCTCGCTCAGAAGCTCTACGAGGCAGGACATATCACCTACATGCGTACGGACTCGGTCCACCTCTCCTCCTTTGCCATCGGTGCCTCTGCATCGGTGATCGAGCGGGAGTATGGTAAGGAGTATGTCAAGGTCCGAAACTATGCCACCAAGACCAAGGGCGCACAGGAGGCTCACGAGGCGATCCGCCCCGTACATCCTGAGGCTGTGTCCGCTGGCTCGACGGCTCAGGAGCGGCGGCTCTATGATATGATCCGGAAGCGTACGCTGGCGACACAGATGGCAGATGCTCAGCTCGAGCGTACGACGGTGACCATTGATGCATCGAGTGGTCCTTCGTTTCAGGCCAAGGGTGAGGTGATCACCTTTGATGGTTTCCTCAAGGTCTATCTCGAGGGACGGGATGATGAGGATGACGCAGAGGAGTCAGAGGAGGGATCCGGACTGCTGCCCAGGATGGCTGTCGGAGACGTGGTCTCAGCTGAGCAAATAGAGGCAAGAGAGCGCTTCACGAAGCAGCCCGCCAGGTACACAGAGGCATCGCTGGTCAAGAAGCTGGAGGACCTCGGCATAGGTCGTCCTTCCACGTACGCTCCCACGATCCAGACGATCCAGAAGAGAGGCTATGTCGAGAAGCGGAACCTCGAGGGAGAGGAACAGAAGTACACTGTACTGACACTAAAGTCCGGCAAGATCTCCCGGACGATCCGTAAGGAGCGGGTGGGCGCCTCTAAGGGGAAGCTATGCCCGACTGACACCGGTCTCGTAGTGACGGACTATCTGATAGAGCACTTCCCAAGAGTGATGGACTACCACTTCACTGCCGAGGTGGAGGAGGAGTTTGATGCGATAGCAGACGGGGAAAAGGAGTGGACAGAGGTGATCGATAACTTCTACCGCTTCTTCCACAGCAACGTGGAGGAGGTGATGAATGAGAAGGAGGATCACAAGGTGGGTGAACGATACCTGGGCGATGACCCTAAGACGGGCTCCCCCATTTACTCTAAGATCGGACGCTATGGACCCATGGTACAGATGGGGAAGGCTGACGTGGATGGCGAGAAGCCTAAGTTCGCCTCCCTCCCTAAGGATCTATCAATAGCCACCATCACGCTCGAGCAGGCACTTAAGCTCCTGCAGTTGCCCCGAGAGATAGGTGAGTACAATGGGGATGCCGTCACGGTGGATATCGGACGCTTTGGTCCTTACGTAAGGGTCGGGAAGTCCTTCTTCGTGAGCATTCCTAAGGAGATTAGTCCCTATGAGATAGAGATGGACCAGGCTACTCCTCTGATCAAGGAGAAGATGGAGCGCGATCGGAATAAGTACATCGCTGAGTATGGGGAAGGGTCTGACAAGCTGGAGATCCTCAACGGTCGCTACGGTCCCTACATAAAGTATAAGCGGAAGAACTATAAGATCCCCAAGACCGTCGAGGCAAAGTCGCTTACGGAGGAGCAGGCGCGCGCCATCGTGGCCAAGAGTGACAAGAGTGGCGGGTCGGCCAAGAAACGCAGCACTTCATCAAAGACCAAAAAGGCTGCTTCTCCCAGGAAGAAAGCCTCAGGAAGTAAAGTGAAGAGTAAAAACTGACAGCGCCGGATCATAGAGACTGATAGAGACATTTGATATATGAAAGAAGAGTATTATCTGCTCCTAGACACCTCCACGGAGGTCTGCTCCGTAGCGCTCGGGGCTCGAGACGAGATCGTAGACTACGAGGAGACGAGAGGATCCAATAAGCATGCAGAGCAACTGGCTGATATCGCTGCCGGGATGCTGAGTAAGATAGACTACAAGCACGACCTGAAGGGTGTCGGCGTCTCCAATGGTCCCGGGAGCTATACCGGTCTCCGTATCGGAGCCTCATATGCTAAGGGGCTCTGCTGGTCCCTCGGAGTGCCACTGGTCTCGGTCATGACGACGGAGCTGCTGGCGATGACTATCTTCGATATGGAGGATGAGCTCGACTATCCTAATGCCCTCCTCATGCCGATGATCGATGCGCGCAGGATGGAGGTCTACACGGCGATATACAGAGGCAGCTATGATGATCATTACTTCGGCGTAGTGGAGCCCCTAACAGACATTGCTGCTGTGGTCCTTACGGACGAGCAGAGTCAAGCAAGGTTGCAGGAGATCGTCGGGGATAAGCTCCTTTACTACTTCGGTAATGGTGCCGAGAAGGCTAAGGAGATCTTTGACACCCTCTTGCCGGGCTCTCAGCTGATATACGACCTGCACCCTCGTGCTGATGCCATGCTAGGCTCTGTAGTGAAGAGCATCTCTCTCGGACAGACTGAGGATGTAGCCTACTGGGAGCCCTACTATCTGAAGGAGTACGAGGCAAAGAAGAGTGTCAATAAGGTTCTATCCCGGACTTTGGGCAAGCACTAAGTCGAGGTCTCGGAAGGGACGGCAAAGCTGTGCAGTCATTTGCGGGTCGTCTATTGCGGATAAATATGGTAGATTTGTGAGTAGATCAAATCAGTAAATAACACTAGAACTTATGAGCCAAACCTCTATCAACGCTGCAGCTCGCGACATACTCAGAGACCTGGCGGCCATGTCGGTGGGAGCTGTCACAGGTATATACCTCTATAACCTCTTCAAGAGCCGCCACCGTAGAGTAGAGACCCCGACTTCGCTCATCGACTCCATCACCTGCTATGAGGGGAGTCATCCCACATCGGTGCTTACCTTTGGATGGGATGAGGACGAGAAGTTCTCTTGGGCTCGGAAGATCGCACTGGACGAGCAGGGCGGTCGTACTCGGGAGTCTCTGATCGAGGCAGAGGTCTACGACAGGAAGCTGCTGATTGTCGAGACAGACTGTATGGAGGAGTGCAATACTCCCGAGATCACAACCATAGATCTGGATCCCTTCGGGATGGGGACATCACTCTCCTTCCGACGGAAGAGTGGTAAGGAGGAGCACTGGGACCTCAAGCTCTACGGCGGTCAGCTCGATAGCATACTCAGCCAAGAGGATGAGATGGATGTGACCTGGGACCCTGCGGGAAACATCACCTCCATCGCAGGCCATGACGGGGAGTATCGTCAGGAGATGACCTACTACAGTAATGTAGGCAATCGGGTCTTCCCGGATCTCAATTATCTCTGTGATGACAGCTCGATCAACTTCCTCTCCAGCTTTATCCTCGGCTCCAGATCCTCGAGTCTGATCTCCTCCATGGTGATCCGTCGTCCGGAGTACCACTATCACCTCCTTGCCTCTTACCTCTGTGATCGCTTCGATCAGCCCTTGCAGGTGAGGCACGAGATCAAGGAGATCAAGGACGGGGAGGCGAAGGAGTACACTCGCCGCTATGACATTAAGTACCTCTGAGCCCACTAAAGACATAAATCAATGGATGATATTAGAGCCCTGCTACTAAAGTTTATCACCAGCTTCGACCTTGGTATTGAGCACGGATCATTTGCTTATGAGATGCTCGTGCTGGGGATCGTTGTCGTATTCCTGGCGCTACTGGACTTCATACTCAGACTGATTTTTATCAAGGGCCTGAGGGGACTTCTGGGGAAGATCCCATGGTTTAGCAGCTCAACGGCCGATGCACGCAGTAAGAAAGTCCTGAGCAAGCTGGTCAGCCTGATCATTACCTCTATCTTCATTGGTCTGCTGACTCTTCCCTTTCCTGATGGTGGGGCGGTATATGCCGGACTCCTGCTGATTGCCAGGCTGTGTCAGACCTACTTCTTCTTTACCTTCCTTATCAGTGTGATCGATACGGGTAGGGCGTGGATGCTGAAGCAGCCCCAGTATAGGGACAATCCCACGGTGGCACTCCTTCAGGCCTTTAAGGTGCTGGCTATCTTCCTCGGTGTGCTTGTGGTGATCTCTCTGCTCTTCCGCATCGATATGAGCACCATATTTGGGAGCCTGGCAGCCCTGTCGGCAGTGCTGATGCTGATCTTTAAGGACACCATCCTCGGCTTCGTTGCCAGTATTCAGCTCACCGGGAGTGATATGGTCCATGTGGGAGACTGGATCACTGTCCCGGGTAAGGATGTGGATGGAGACGTCATGGAGATCTCACTGACGACGGTGAAGGTCAAGGGATTTGATAACTCTATGTACACCATCCCGCCCTACACACTTGTCAGCAATACGGTGCAGAACTGGTCTCATATGCAGCGCTCCAATGCCCGCCTCTGTGCTAGGGCGATCTATATAGACATCTCCTCCATCCGCAATGTCGATGATAAGCTGATCGAGCGTCTCCGCCGCTCTGGTATGGTGAGTAAAGTGATGGACCAGCTCATCGCAGAAGTTGCTGAGGAGAATAACAAACAGAGCCTGACGGATGACCTGACGCAGGTGAGGATTACGAACCTGGGACTCTTCCGCAACTATGTCCTCAAGTTCCTCGAGGGGTCTGATGCTGTGGATCACAACTATGCTGTGATGTGCTATCAGAGGCCGATGACAGAGATGGGCTTGCCGCTGTTTGTCCGCTTCTTTACTAAGACGTCCAACTGGAATATGCATGAGACCATAGCCGCCAATACATTTGAGCACCTGATGGCGGTGATCTCCTACTTCGATCTCAAGATCTACCAGAAGATATCGGCCAATAATCTCTCCTCCTCCACTGAGACAGAGCTCGAGGAGATGCTCACGTCCAAGCAGGAGCAAAGCTCCGAGGACGATACTAAGGAGTAATTGTCGGTTTTAGGATAAAGTAGAGGGAGATGTATCAGTCACTGGTACATCTCCCTCTATTCGTTTGCAGAATGGACTATTGCTTGCCTGATCTCTTCCTGATCTGTCGCTCGTAGTCTACGATTGCTGTGGCAATCTCTTTGGCAATTGTGTTCTGACCTTTCTGTGAGTTAAGGTATCGCTCTTCCTCACGATTGGAGATAAACCCTATCTCGATCAGGACGCTCGGCATGGCAGCCTCTCTCAGTACCAGGAATCCCGCCTGACGCACACCTCGGTCGTATCGATTGGCAGACTTAAATCCGCTCTGGACCAGCTTGGCGAGCCTGAGACTGTTCTCTAAGTGCTTATTGGCCATGAATTGGAATATGATGTACGACTCACTCGAGGTTGGGTCGAAGTCCTCGTACTTCTTTGAGTAATTGTCCTCCAGCAGTATGGCGCTATTCTCCTTCATCGCCACTCTCAGGTTGTCCTCAGTTCGGTGAAGTCCCAGTACATAGGTCTCAGTTCCGCTGGGGGAGTGGCTGTTGCTAGCGTTGGCATGTATGGAGACGAAGAGATCCGCATTCTTGCTGATAGCAAAGCGAGCTCTGTCCTGGAGACCGATGAATTTATTGTCCGGTCTGCTGTAGTAGACCTTGATCTGAGGGGCGAGATTGCCGAGCTTAGCGCCGACTTTCTTCGAGACGGCGAGGACAATGTCCTTCTCGTACGAGACTTTCCCCTTGGCTCCGCTGTCATGTCCTCCATGTCCGGCATCGATGACAACGATAAAGTTCCCCTCTTTGTCCCTGGCATAGAGCGGTACGGAGCACAGGAGGGTTACGAGAAAAACCATCAGGAAGAGGGAGCGAGCTGTCAGAGACACTCGATCAATGGGTGATGAATGGGATACGATCATATAGAAAAGTGCTTGATGGATCGGAAATATACCCAAATGTGCGGAAAGGAGAATGGAAAAAGCCTGAAACTACTCGGAAAAGTAGTCTCAGGCTTCGCATTGCTTGCTTGGTAATATGCGTCTAAGTAGGGATGAATCCCTTACTCAGCAGACTCCTCCTCAGTCTTCTCGTCGCCTGCCGTGATGATCTTCTGGAGCTCATCCGGGGTCACCTCCTTGGTATCTACTGTAAGCAGACCCTCCTCGTGGATCTTCTGAGCTACCATCTGGCGCAGCATATTCTGCTGGGTGTTGTAGCGGAAGTTATCATTGCTGAGCGCACGCTGTACCTGTCCCTCGATCATATCCTCTGTGGGAGAGGTGAGACCGATCTGTGCCAGCTGATTGATCACATAGGAGCGAGTGAAGTTACTCAGATCGTCCTCGGTAACCTCGAGACCGTACTTCTCGGTGTAGTGGTTGATGACGATGTCCAGCTTCAGCCCCTTCATCAGTTCCTTGAGGTTGCTATCGATCTCCTCGTCTGACTGATCCTTGGCCATCTCGGAGCCCTTGTACCACTCGATGATCGTATCCTCGGCAAGCTCGACTTTCTCGGTCTTCTTATTGGCGATAAGGTCAATGAGATCCTCAGTGAACTTATAGTCGGCGTTGGCCTTGATATTCTGCTCCATCCTAGACTTCAGCTCCTCGCGAGCCTCCTCCTCGGAGTGTACCTTGTCCGGACCGAAGACCGTGTCGAAGAACTCCTGATCCAGCTCTGCACGCTTGGAGTAGCTGATCTCCTTGATCTCGTAGGAGAAGTCGCTCTCCTTGTACTTCTCCACCTCCTCATCACTCATGTCATCGAGACGGAAGAGAGCCTTCAGCTCAGACTTCTTGCCACCGTAGGCCTTGTAAGGATTGAAGACGACAATGCTATTCTTAGGAGCATTGTCAAACTTTGCCTTCTCCTCCTCATCGGTCATAAAGTCCGGGTAGACGATCGTCCGCTCCACCTGGATGCCGCCCTCCTTGGGCGTGTCACCGTCCAGCTCAGCAAGGGTACCGGAGATGAATGCATTGGGTACAATGTGATCACCCTCGACAAACTTGGAGTTGGTCTGCTGTAGGCGCTCCAGCTGCTTGGTGACTTCCTCCTCATTGATTATGGGCTGATAGTACGTCAGTTGATCATCGCTACCTAGGATGTCCTCACTGATAGTGGGGATGAGTGCCAGGTGAAAGGTGAGAGTCATCTCGTCCTGCAGAAGCTTCTCCCCCTGGTTGAGCTCCCTCGGCATGATCGGCTGACCAATAGTCTTCAGCTCCTTCTCCCGGATGAAGTCCATAAGCTTTGTTGTCACAGCCTCGCTCACTGCATCGACGTGGATGCTATCGCCGTACATCTTTAGGATGAGCCCCTTAGGCACGTGCCCCTTGCGGAAACCGCGCATAGAGGCGTTGGCACTGATGTTATTGAGACGCTTCTTGTAGTCTGCGGCGTAGTCCGACTTCTCGACAGCCACGTCGATACGGGCAAAGTTATCTTTCTGCTCTACGAGAGTGATATCCATTGTTATGTATTTATGTGATTTAGTTTCAGTTGTTAGCGTGCAAAGTTAGCATTTTTGCCTCTATTGCCCAACCCTCATTCGCCATTTTGAGCTATACTCTCGTGTTCACACGTTGTTAACTATTCAATGCTGACAACTCCTTAAATGCTGCTCTGTACCTACCAAAGCCCTATCTCACCCACCTTTTCTAAGGCGGACATCCGGCTGCGAGGGACTACTGACTGGGGATCTACCGCTTGAGGGTAAGTGTAAGAAGCACCTCCCGACCGCGGAGGGTGGTACGCCGGCTGCTGCTATTGATGCCGTCGGTTCGGCGGTAGTACTCTGAGCGGACGTTGGTCAGGTTGGTGAGGTCAATCTGGAGACGGAGCTTGTCCCTCGTGTAGTAGATCTTGCCGTCGAGGAAGACTTGGTTGATCGGGTCGTATAGGGGCGAACTGCTGTAGCGGTGCTGGAGGTCGGCGGATACTCCCCAGTGCGCGCCGAGGAGTAGGGTGCCTCGCAGTGTCTGCTCCAGACTCTTGGTGGTGAGGTCTGCCGCCTTGTCCCCGATGTGGACTCGGGATAGGTCGCTCTCGATGCCATACTCGAGGGTCATCAGCGTGCTTCCCATCCAGCTTAGAGATCCACCGTACGTGAGGTCAGACCCGCTATAGGGGATCATAAGTCCCTGCTGGTAGGTGTCGCCCTTGGTGCTGTCCCAGCCTACCGTCCCCTTGAGCGTGATCATCGGGTCAGAGAAGTACTTGGAGAGCTCCGCAGAGAGACCGCCGGAGAGGGCGCTGTGGGCGAGTGGGAGGTAGGAGCGGATCCTCTTGCCCTCCCTGACAGAGAGACTGTAGATCCTCGGTGCGGTCACGTGCCCTCCTCGACCGGTTAGCACATAGGAGAGATCCCACGGCGCAGTCCCCTCCTGTCGGAGAAGCAGTGTGTGCGAACGTGTCACCCCTTGGTCCGTGATCCCCTCCCGGTAGTCTGTCAGACCGACGCGGATCAGGTGCGGGAAGTAGGCTGTCAGCTCAGGTCGGCTGGTGCTGAATCTGTAGATGAGTAGTGTCCGCCCACCCCTCCAGTCATACCTGATCGAGGAGCTGACGCCGGGGAGGAGGTGTTGTTGTCTCCCTCTGGGGAGATCCTGCAGTCTTGCACTAAGGGCAGGCGTGAGACTCAGTTCCAGTCCATTACTGTGGTATAGATACTCTACAGAAAGGTCGGAGGTCAGCTCCTTACTGTGAACCTTGCGGGGATCCTGCTCTTGCTCCCCGATCCTAAGCCCATAGCTCTCCAGGCCGCCTCTGATCTGTGGGGAGAGCTGATGATGACCTATGGCAAAGGAGCTCTCCAGAGCGAGTGTGGCAGTGAGGTCATCGGACTGCAGCCGATAGGGAGTCTCTCCTGCGAGGGTCATCTCCTGAGGACGGCTGCTGTACCCTATGCCGAGGGCGGCGGTGTAGAGATGCCCGCCGAGGAGCTTCTTCGCAGTGAGCGAATTGGAGAGCCGGAGGGAAGGGAGGAGCATATCAATGGTGCGAGGCCGACCATTGACGGCAGCGTTGTCCTCGGTGGTGAGGTGGTGGTAGCGGACGGAGAGGATGTCCTTGAGATAGAGCTCCTCCCCATTCTGCTCATAGGTTAGCTCATTCTCTGTCGCGCTGCGCCTCGAGAGGTAGTCGGTGGTCTCTCGGAGGTCGATCGAGCCGAGCTCGGGGTCGTAGTAGTGGCTCTCCCGCTCCTCTCTGAGTCGGTTTCGGTCGTGGTATCCGTTGAGATTGATCCGAAGGGTTTCGCTGTCGGACAGGGCGATGAGATGATTGAGGGAGAGGAAGGCGGTCTGATTGTCGCGCCTTCGGTCACGTCCGAAGAAGGTGCTGTAGATCTTTCGCTCCGCAAAGAGGTTCTCCGGTCCTCCGGAGAGTTGGTAGGGGTTGAAGACCACCCCCATGCCGATGTTTTGTACTCGGGTCTCGAAGATGATGTCGTCGCCTGTATTGTCTCCCTTGGCGACGAGGATGGTCTGCCGCCGGGGCTGGAAGTTCATGAGCGAACCGCTCACCTTGCCGATCGGCGGCCAGCCGCCGACAGCACCGCTTAGGTCCCTGAGCCACCTTTTCTTGGCAGACTCTTTGAGCTTCACATTAAGTGCAGCGCGGTCGGATCGGCTCTGCTCCCTGAGCAGCCTGATCGGCTCGTGGTGCTCGTAGATCTGTACGGAGGCGACATCCTCAGGTCGAATGTTACGCGAGGCAAGGGTGTATCGACTGCCGAGGAGGTCAAGGTTCTCTATGTAGAAGCGATTGATGCTTCGTCCCTTGTAGGAGATCATACCGCCGGAGGAGACAGAGACATCAGGGAGCCGCGCCAGCACATCCTCCAGCTTGGTGTCCATCGCTTGTGCAAAGGCGGAGGTGCGGTAGCTGACCGTGTCGCCATGCTGCTCGATGGCTTTTGCCCGTACTTGCACCTCGGGGAGCTTGAAGTCCTGCCGGTGGAGCAGGATCTCTTTTCCCTCTCTCATGAGGAGGGTGTCTAAGCGAACCACCTCCGTCCGGTAGCCGATCAGTGCGGCGCGGACCGTGAGGTCGGACTTAGAGCCGGGGAGGTCGAGGCAGAAGGAGCCGTCCTCCCGGCTGATCGTCTGGCGGATCACCTTGGTCTCACCACGGAGCAGAAGGATCTGGACCGTCGATATCCCCTCGCCGGTCTCGGCGTCCCTGACCACTCCACACCACTCCTCAGCGGTGGCAATGGTCAGGGTGAGGGGAAGTAGAAGAAGAAAAAGGAGATGCCTCCGGATCACTCAGCTCGCTCGATATACTGGTACGACTTGCGGGCGAGTGCCATCCGGCGAAGGTCCTCCGGGGTCTCTTCAGGCTGGCTGGACACGGGGTAGAGCTTCTTGAGCCAGGCTCGGTTGTTGGTGGCGCACTGATGTAGGGCGTGGAGGACCTCCTTCTTGGACTGTTTCTTGGATGGTGTGGCCGGAGCCGAGGGTGAGGGTAAGATAGGACGCTCGTCATCGGGGGTGAGGGCAAAGGAGATGAGCGTGAAGTGGAAGAGACTGTCGGTCGTGACCGCCTCTGTCACCAGACCGGGCAGACCGGTGAGCTTCCACGGTCCCACAGGCAGAGGGATATCCGTCGCATAGGAGACGATCCACTCGCGTCCGTAGAGCGTGCCTCTCGCCTGCTTGGAGGGGATGCCATTGACCTCTTTTACCTCGTCTGACAGCTCCCATGTCACGACCGGAAGAGGCTCCTCGTAGTGGATCTGGGTCATGGGGAACTCGTACACTGTCCTGGTGTTGCCGGCGAGATCGGTGAAGATACGTGTCCTCTGTCCTCTCGCCATGTCTCGTGTCATGGCGACGATGGTGTAGGGATCCAGTCCGGTCTGGAGGAGGGAGTCCTGTACTAACTTCTTTTGGTAGGTATTCTCACTGACACAGGAGAAGTAGCCTTTCTCAGAATTAAGACGTATGATATCGTTAGTGACTTTGCCGGTCGTCGCATTCCACTCTGTGTATTCGTAGAGCGCCTTGTAACGTTTTTGACCGAATACAACCCACGAGTTTGACGTTATAATGGCTAAGCAACATAGGGTAAAGAAGAATTTTTTCATAGGTACTATAGCGGATTTGAAATTTGACAATAGAGGTCAGAGTGATACAAGTCCAAGCTGTCTCACTCTAACCTGTCATTAAATTTGTTGGTTTTATCGTCAATTAAGACGAGACCCGTTCTTCTCGCAGTCGTCTTCTGCATCGTCCATAAACTTGATTGCGAAGAATGTTCTTCGTTAAGCAAATATAGGTATTAAATAATAAGTAGATCGATTTTTTACTCCATATTTTCATTGAGGCTGATAGATTACTAAATGACAATTGAATCAACAAAGTGAATGGGCTGGATGTTGGCGGGTAGAGCTCGGTGAATTTTATTACCGGGTTTAGTGATCACTAAACCCGGTAATAGTGGTGACTAATACCGGTATTAGTCCGGGGCGCTGGGCTGGCGCATCTGGACTTTACAGTACCCCTCCTGCTACTCCGGTATGTAGACGTCGACGAGACGGGTCTCGGTCGTGAGGGGGCAGAGGTCGGCACGGTGCAGCTCGGCGGGGAGCAGGGCACCATGACCCTTAGCGAGGCGGAGCTCGCCACCATCGGTGGTGATCGCCACCTCGCCCTCCTCGCAGAAGAGGTAGGTGAAGGAGTCGCGCTCAGCCACCGGCAAGGCGAAGTCCTTCGTCAGGCGTAGGACCGAGGTGCAGAAGTAGGGGCTTAGGACAAGTGTGACGAGGGCATCCTTTCGCTCCCGGTCATAGGTCGCCTTCCCGTCCCGGTCAACCTCGTAGTTGATCACCTCGACAGCTCGGTCGATGTGTAGCTCACGGGTCCGCCCTTGGGCATCGGTCCGGCCGAAGTCGTAGAGCCGGTAAGTGATGTCAGACGCCTCTTGTATCTCAAGAAGCAGGCAGCCGGCACCGATGGTGTGGACCTTACCTGCCGGGAGGTAAAAGACATCCCCCCGCTCGGCGTGGTAGCTGTGGATGTAGTCCATCACAGCATCGCTCTTGACCAGCTCTCGCAGCTGCTCCGGGGTCGTCTCCCTCGACCAGCCGGCGCGGATGGTGGCATCGGGGGTGGGGTCAAGTAGGTACCACATCTCTGTCTTGCCGCGGGAGTGCTCATGCTCGCGGGCGTAGTCGTCGTTGGGGTGGACCTGCACGGAGAGATCCTGTCGCGAGTCGATGACCTTGATGAGGAGGGGGAAGGAGTCCCCGAAGCGTTCCCTGACGTGATGCCCGAGGAGTCTCTCGCCATACTCTTGGGTGAGCGTTGGTAGGTCGACACCCTTGAGAGGACCGGCGGCAACGACCGACTCATCGCCCGGCATCGGGGAGACCTCCCAGCTCTCGCCAATGTCATCGTAGGGAGAGGGTAGTCCTTTGTACTTGAATATTCGGTCACCGCCCCAGATCTTTCGCTTGAAGGGAGCGTCAAAGGTGAGCGGGTAGAGAGGTAAGGAAGAGGGGTGAGACATTGGTTTTACTTTGATTTCTTAAGGACAAGAGCGGTACGCGGGGGGAGGTAGAGCTTGAGCCAGCCCTTGCCGTCCTCCATGAAGTGGGGGTCGTACTGGGTGAGGTGCGCCACGGAGTGGTCCTGACGATCGTAGCCGCCAAATCTCGGGTCGTCGCTGTCGAGGACAATCGTGTACTTGCCCGACGGGGCGAGGATGCCGTAGTCTGTGAAGGCGCGTGTGGGGCTGAAGTTGTAGACAAAGACGAGATCCCCACGGGAGTAGGCGAGTACCTGATCCTGGTCCTGGTCCCAGAGCTTAACCACCGGTATTCTCTCAAAGTCGGGGATGCTCTTGACCAGCTCCAGCATCGCTTCATCGAAGTCCTCGAGGAGGCTGTACTTGAGGTAGCCATTCGTGGCTAAGCTCCACTGGCGACGGGCATACTTATAGCTCCAGCCATTGCCCTCGCGAGGGAAGTCGATCCACTCCGGGTGACCAAATTCGTTTCCCATAAAATTGAGATACCCGCCATTCATCGTGGTGCAGGTGACGAGACGGATCATCTTGTGGAGTGCCGTACCGCGGTCCACCGCCTCGGTGTGGTGCGCCCGGTCCATATGGTCGTACATCTCGGCATCGATGAGGCGGAAGATGATCGTCTTGTCGCCGACCAGCGCTTGATCGTGTGACTCGGCGTAGGAGATGCTCTTCTCGTCACTTCGGCGGTTGGTGGTCTCCCACCAGATGGAGCCGGGGGTCCACTCCTCATCGCGACGCTCCTTGATGATCTTGATCCAATAGTCGGGTATATTCATCTGGAGACGGTAGTCGAAGCCGTAGCCGCCGTCCTTCACCGGTACGCCGATGCCCGGCATACCGCTCACCTCTTCAGCGATGGTGATGGCATCGGGGTAGACCTCGTGGATCAGCTGATTGGCGAGGGTGAGGTACATGATCGCGTCGCCATCCTGCCCGCCATTGTAGTAGTCGGAGTAGGTGCAGAAAGCCTGACCGAGACCATGATTAAGGTAAAGCATTGAGGTGACGCCATCGAAGCGGAAACCGTCGAAGTGGAAGCTCTCGAGCCAATACTTACAATTGGAGAGGAGGAAGTGGAGCACCTCGTTTTTCCCGTAGTCAAAGCACATCGAGTTCCACGCCGGGTGGAGCATTCGCTCGCCGCCATGGAAGTACTGGGTGTAGGTGCCGTCAAAGCGCGCGAGCCCCTCCTCCTCGTTCCTCGCTGCATGGGAGTGGACGATATCCATGATGACAAGCAGCCCAAGCCGGTGCGCCTCGTCGATCAGCGCGCGCAGGTCATCCGGTGTACCGAAGCGGGACGAGGGGGCGAAGAAATTGGTCACCTGATACCCAAAGGAGCCGTAGTAGGGATGCTCCATGATCGCCATGATCTGCAGGGCGTTGTAGCCCTTCTCCTTGATCATCGGAAGCACATTCTCCATAAACTCCCGATAGGTGCCGACCTTCTCCTCCTCCGTTGCCATACCGATGTGGCACTCGTAGATCAGGAGCGGCTCGTGACCGAGGGTGGGACGTTTGCTCCGGAAGGTGAAGGGTCTCTCGGGGTCCCATACGACGGCGCTGAACAGATGCGTCTCAGGGTCCTGCACCACATAGTCAGCCCATGCGGGAATGCGGAGACCGCTGCCTCCCTCCCACTCCACGAGGAGCTTGTAGTGCGTCCCGTGAGCGAGTGTGTCAGCGGGTAGTCTCACCTCCCAGGATCCATTGCCGAGGGCGCTGAGGCGATATGCCTCATCCTTGGCCCAGCCGTTGCCGTCACAGAGGAGGTAGATGGCTGTCGCATTGGGCGCCCACTCTCTCAGAACCCACTCGCCTCCCTCTATGCGGTGAAGCCCATAGTAGAGGTACCCGTCAGCAAAGTCGGAGAGGCTGCCATTGGTTTCTTTTGTCAGTTCACGGAGTTTCCACTTGGCATACTCATACCGTCCCTGTATAGGGGACTCGTAGGGCTCCAGCCATGGGTCGTTCTCAATTAGTCGTAGCATAATAAGGTGCGGGTAAGAAGGTGAGTGTCAAAAGGGGTCGCGATACCGCTTAGTCAGGTCGTCGTAGTGATCGATCCGCCGATCGCGGAGGAAGGGCCACCAGCGGCGAACCAATTCGCATCGCTTGAGGTCTATGTCGATGATCTCCGTCGCCTCCTCATCGAGAGGAAGCTCGGTGAGCATCTCGCCCTGAGGTCCGGCAGCGAAGGAGCTGCCCCAGAAGGTAATGCCCGCCTCGGGGTCATCACCGGGCGCCGGCTCCCGCCCGACACGATTGACAGCGATGACGGGCAGACCGTTGGCGACTGCGTGACCACGCATCACCAGCTGCCAGGCGGAGCGCTGTCGCTCCTGCTCCTCCCGGTCGTCCCGGTCATCGTAGCCGATAGCTGTGGGGTAGATCAGCAGCTCCGCTCCGGCGAGTGCCATCAGTCGGGCCGCCTCGGGGTACCACTGATCCCAGCAGACCAGCAGCCCGAGTCGCCCCACGGAGGACTCTATGGGGTGGAAGCCGAGGTCTCCTGGGGTGAAGTAAAACTTCTCGTAGTATCCCGGGTCGTCCGGGATGTGCATCTTGCGGTAGACACCCGCAATGCTGCCGTCGCGCTCCAGCACGACGGCGGTATTGTGGTACAGTCCCGGTGCCCGCTTCTCAAAGAGCGAGGTGACGATCACCACTCCGAGCTCTTGTGCCAGATGACCATAGAAGTCTGTTGCCGGTCCCGGGATCGGTTCGGCAAGGTCAAAGGCGTCGACATCCTCCGTCTGGCAGAAGTAGAGCCCGTCGTGCAGCTCCTGCAGGACGATGAGCTCGGCACCCTCGGCGACTGCTACGCGAATCTTCTCGCCGAGGCGGTGACGATTGGCTTGGATGTCGCCGGTATTGTTCTGTTGGATAAGAGCAGTACGCATGGTTATTTGTATTCTTCGTCGATAAATCCCTCGGGAAACTGCATCGTGGCGCAGTGGATCGAGCCGTGCTGACGGATCAGCGGGATAGCGTCCACCGGCACGACCTTCCGCTCCGGGAAGAGGTCACGTAGTGTCGATAGAGCCTCATCGTCTGCCCTATCCCGATAGGTGGGGGCGAGGACAGCACGGTTGGTGATGAGGAAGTTGGCATAACTTGCCGGCATGGCGGACCCATCCGTGTCTCTCTTCACCTCGGGCGTTGGCAGTGCGACCAAGCGATAACTCTCGCCATAGAGCCGATGAAGCTCCTCATCGAGCTTACGGAGGGTATTGTAGTCCGGGTGCTCCTCGTCGGAGCAAGAGGCGTAGACAATGGTCTCACCATCGCAGAAGCGGGCGAGTGTGTCGATGTGTCCGTCGGTATCGTCCCCCTCAAGGGGGGAGACCTCCAGCATATCCACTCGGTCCGCATGCAGGGCCTCCCGGATCGGCTCGGTGAGGGTATGTACACTTGCCTTACCCCGACCGAGATTTCGATTGGGGTCCAGCAGGACAGACGAGGTGGAGAGGATCAGTCCCTCTCCGTTGCTCTCCACGGCACCGCCCTCGAGGACATAGTCGTGGCGGGTGATCCGCTTGATGTCTTTGGTGAAAATAGGGAGCTTGGACGCTACCTGATTGTCCCTGTCGGCGGCAAACTTAAGCCCCCAGGCGTTGAAGGCATAGTCCACTACCGTCCGCTCCCCTCGGTCGTTGATGACGGAGAGTGGCGCATAGTCGCGTACCCAGGTGTCATTGAGCGGCATCTCCAGCACTGTCAGCCGGTGGGGATAGTCCCCTCGCAGCGGCACGCTCGCCGTATCCTGAGCGAGCAGGATCACCGGCACGTAATCCAGCAGCGCACGTACCATCAGCAGGTAGCAGCTGCGGATCTCGGCGAGATTGTCCGCCCAGTCCATCGTCTCGTCCGGCCACGCCAGTAAGACCGCATCCTGAGGAGCCCACTCGGGGATTAGTCCCTTCGTCATAGCAGTTGAGTTTGTTGTTTCCCTATGAGACAAAGATAATCTTTTTCGTCAATTTTTTACTTTGTCTCTTTCGATCCACGATAGGTAAAAGTAATGCCTCACATAGGCACAGTCAGCCATTCTCCCACTTCGTCTCCTGAGTGGTGTCGTACCCGGCGCTGTGGAAGAGCTCCCTGTCGCGCGATACCACCGATGCGACTGTCGTCAGCAGTCCGCCGGTGATGGCGGAGTTGATCCCCACATAGAGGCCCATACGCTCTGTCTCCGGTGAGAGTAGGGCACGTCCCCCGCTGTAGCGGAGGAAGGCGGTCGGACAGGCGAGACGGAAGATACAGATCGTCTCCAGCACCTCCTCCGGCGAGATGAATCTCCTCTCCCCGAGCGGCGTGCCCGGTATGGGGTGGAGAAAGTTGATCGGGATGCTCCCCACGCCCAGCTCCGCCTGGTGGAGGGCAAAGTCGACCCTATCCTCCCGAGTCTCCCCCATACCGACGATACCTCCGCTGCAGACCTTCAGCCCGACCCGCTTCGCAGCGGCGATCGTCTCCTCCTTGGCGGACTGCGGATGGGTGGTGCAGACGGTGCCGAAGTAGCCGGGTGAGCTCTCCATATTGCAGTGGTAGGTCTCCAGTCCCGCCTCCCGGAGTCGCCTCAGCTGCTCCTCGGTGCAGAGTCCGAGCGAGGCGCAGAGATGCTTTGCTCCATTTGCCTTCATCGCACGCAGCTGCTCCTCGTACCTCAGCATCTCTCCCTCCGAGGGGTGCTTGCCGCTCGATACGATGGAGAACCGCCGCACGCCATACTCTCTATTCTTTGCCTCAGCAGCGACCGCCTCTTCCGTCGGCAGCACGTCGTAGGGATTGATCTCTGTATGGTGCCGTGCGCTCTGGGCGCACCACTTGCAGTCCTCAGGGCAGCGACCATTCTTATCATTGATGATGGCGCAGGTGTCAAATCCATCCCCGCAGAGCCGGCGGGTGATCTGGTGGCACTCCTCGTAGAGCTCTTCCTGGGGCGTCTCCTCGATGATCGACAGCAACTCTGCCGCCTCGGTGATTCGGTAGCCGCCGATGATTTTGTCCGAAATCTTCATCTCTTTCTTCTTCTCTTGGTCACACAAAGGTAGCGAAATGGCGC
>NZ_CAKRLH010000002.1 GCF_934359325.1 uncultured Porphyromonas sp. | reverse complement strand
GGCTCCTACACCAAGGGGCGGTATGAGCTCTTTGCCGAGGTGGGGAATACCAACGTCATCAATCAGGAGAATGGCGGCATCACCGACATGAGGTATATCTCCAATGTGGAGGAGATCGCCGGCGGACGACGCACGCTACTACCTCGCGACATCCCAACCCGATATAAGTCTACATGGAACTCCGCCTCCTATGGTCGCGGACGGCTTCACCACAGGTACCGCCTCGGACGCTACCGCGAGTACGACAAGGACGGCAAGCTGATCGAAGCCCCGAAGACTCCTCTGAAGGACGAGGTGGCGAAGCAGGACTCGCTCCCGGCAGCTCCGGAAGTGGCAGCACTACCGGACTCTCTGGCAGCACCAACAGAGGTGCCTAAGGAGGAGAAGAAACTGAGGAGAAGCGTACCACAGAAGACCGATGGAGACCAGGACGATGAGGAGGAGAAAGACGAAGTAGTGAAGAAGGTCTTTATCCCTGTCACATCGATTTTCCATGACCTGACGATCGAGCGCGGCGGTCACGAATTTGTATCTCAAGACCCTGCTCTGCTGGAGCGCTTCAAGGAGAGGCACATCCCCAAGCAGGAGGGGATGAAGTACTATCCATACGACCGCTTCAGCAGTACTTCCATATCCAATACCGTGGGCGTAGAGCTGATGGAGGGCTTCCACAAGTGGGCGAAGATGGGCCTCAGCGCTTTTGCCTCCTTCGACTACCAGTTCAATAAGCAGCCACTCATCCTGCCGGAGGATGCTGAGCGACTGGACCTCCCTTACGAAGAGCAGGGGTCCAAGCTCCACTCCACCCTCGTCGGCGGGAGGATCAAGAGCGACTCCTTTAAGCATCTGAAGTGGTATGTGCAAGGACATGTGGGCATCGAGGGCTATCGCGCCGGTGAGATCGATGTGAGGGGTAACGTGGATCTGAGGATGAAGCTCCTCAAGCGGGACGTGATCCTGAGTGGGAATGGGATATTCCTCAATACGGTGCCGCCCTACTTTTTGGAGCACTTCAAGAGCACATTCCATGCCTGGGACAGGGATCTGAAGAACACTCAGCGGCTGAGGCTCGGAGCTGACCTCACTATCCCTGCGACAGAGTCCCATCTCTTTGTACGAGCTGAGACGATCCAGCAGCCCTACCAGGTTGACTCGGTGTCCTATCAGCCGATCCAGCATGAGGGTAACGTACGAGTGATCAGCGCCGGCTTCGACCAAGCACTGCGGTGGAAGTTTGTCAATCTCGAGACCTCCTTCGTCTGGCAGAGCAGCAGCGACAGCTACGTGATCCCGATGCCGGAGTTTGCTGCATATGCCAATCTCTACTTCAGCGGACTAATCGCCAAGGTGATGACGCTACAGGTGGGTGTGGATGCCAAGTGGCACAGCAAGTATATGGCGCCCTACTATGAGCCGACTACACAGATGTTTACCCCTCAGGATAAGGTCCTTATCGGTGGGGAAGCTCCTATGATGACAGCGTATGCCAATTTTCATCTCAAGCGAGCACGCGTCTTCGTGAGATACTACAATGTCGGCTCGCAGATATTTAAGCCTAACCACTTCACTATGCCCTACTACCCAACCTACCCCTCTCAGGTACAGTTTGGAGTGGTCGTGGACCTGAAGAATTGATGCCTAAGTATGAAGGTCAGTAGATCCTATATGGCCGTGATTGTGGGGCTAGTGGTGATCCTCGGAGTGCTCCTTGTCATACTCCTTCGCCCCGGCGGTTCTCGTCAGGACACTCTTGGCCCGATCGATCAGCAGGTGCAAGTCCCTACGGGGGACAGTCTTCATCCGCTACGGATAGCGGTGGTGATGGAGCCGGGACTCTTTGAGATCGATGACGAGGGAGAGATCTCCGGGAGCCTACCTGCAGTAGCAGACAGGCTGCTGACCGGGATCAGCTATATATGGGTGCCGGTGTCAGAGAAGAGCCTCGGGACAGATCTGCTGAGGGAGAAGAGGGTTGATATACTCGCGACACAGCAAGCCTCTACCGACCTCCAGGAAAGCTCTGACCTCCTCAGGACTATCCCCATCAGCAGCTCTCACTATGCACTGATGAGCCGGCAGGATAGTCTCTCCTGGGGCGATGTGCTGAGTGGTCCCAGTCCGGTAGAGGTCTACTACTCTGCCGAGGATAAGGAAGCACGGCTCATCCTCCAGAACCTTCACGACATATCCTATACGGCAATCCACCCGAGCGAGAGCGGCCTGCCGCCTCTGGAGATGATACTGGAGATGGTGAAGGGGAGGATCGACTTCGCCGTAGTCAAGCATAACCTCGCCAAGGAGATGGCCGAGCGCTTCCCGCAGATCCGAGTGAATACCGACATATCGCTCGAGGCGCCTCAGGTATGGCTCCTCAGGTCCGATGCAGAAAGCCTAAGAGACACCCTCAATCAGAGGATCAGCAAGACAGATACGACAGAATAATAGTACGTAAGACAGAAATATGACCAAGCAAGAGTCACAGATTGACTCCTTTTATGACTTTGGACTCCACCCCGATGTCGAGGATGCGGTGGAGACGATGAACTATGGCAAGCCCTCTCCGGTACAGGCAGCGACGATCCCCCTGATTATGGACGGTGAGGACATCATCGCTTGCGCCCAGACCGGTACGGGCAAGACTGCTGCCTACCTCCTCCCGATCCTGAGCGAACTAGCCTACGGGGATTACCCCAAGGATCACGTCAACTGCGTCATTATGGCGCCGACGAGAGAGCTGGCGCAGCAGATCGACCGGCAGATCGACGGCTTTGCTTACTACGTGAAGGTGAATGCTCAGCCGATCTACGGAGGGACCGACGGCATAGAGTATGAGCAGCAACGCAGAGCACTTGCCAGGGGAGCAGACATCATCGTTGCCACCCCGGGGCGCCTGCTGTCCCATATAGATATGAACTCAGTCGACCTCTCACAGGTGAGCTTCTTCATCCTGGATGAGGCAGACCGGATGCTGGATATGGGCTTCTCGGAGGATATCCTTAAGATCCAGTCCCTCTTGCCCAAGAAAGGCGTACAGACCGTGATGTTCTCTGCCACCATGCCGGAGCAGATCCGAACCTTTGCCCGCAAGATTATGCGTCGACCAAAGGAGGTCAATATCGCCATCTCACGTCCACCGGAGAGCATTAGCCAGTCCGCTTTTATGGTGTCCGATGACGACAAGCTGTCGCTACTGGTATCCCTACTCAATGAGCGGCGACCTGAGAGGTGCATCGTCTTCCTCGCAGCGAAGAAGCGGGTCAAGGAGGCGGCTCGCATGCTGCGTATGCAGGGGCACTCAGTCGAGCAGATGCACTCCGATCTGAGCCAGGAGGAGCGCAATGAGGTGATGCACCGCTTCCGGAACGGTCATGCCAGTGTCATCGTGGCTACCGACATCCTCTCGCGCGGCATCGACATCGATAATATTGAGCTGATCATCAACTTCGACGTGCCATCCGACCCGGAGGACTATGTCCACCGCATTGGTCGCACATCGCGCGGAGACAACTTGGGAGGCTCAGCGGTCACCTTTGTCTCCCCGTGGGATAAGGACTCATTTGCCAGAATAGAGAAGTTCCTCGGCTACAAGCTCAAGCGACCGGACTTTCCGGCAGACTTTAAGCCCGGTAAGCCCCGCTCCTCAGGGGATAGAGGACGAAGTCGCTCCGGCAGACGAGGTGGATCCCCTCGTGGTCGAGGTGGCAGAAGACCCGGTAACCGATCAAAGAGATAAGACGATATGAAGATAGACTTTGCTAAAGAAGACCTTGCCAAGCTGCAGGACTTCCTCTCCGTACCACGCCGTATCACACTCTTGGGACACGTCTCACCGGATGGCGACGCTGTAGGGTCCACACTCGGCCTTGCTTCACTACTTCGGACCTTAGGCCACTCGGCCACGGTGGTCTACCCGACGGCTTACTCGGATAGCTTTGCCTTCCTTCCCGGAGCATCGGAGGCACTGATTGCTAAGGACAAACCCGAGGAGGCGCTCCAGGCGATACGTGAGGCGGAGGGACTCTTTTGCCTTGACTTCAATGAGACGAAGCGGGTTGAGCAACTGACCGCCCCGCTGGAAGAGTCTGATGCGCTTAAGCTTCTCATCGATCATCATCCCTACCCCTCCGACTTTGCAGACCTCTCTTTCTCCTATCCCGACAGATCCTCCACCTGCCTGATCGTCTATGAGCTGATCCGTGCGATGGGATGGAGAGACCAGCTGTCCACGGAGGCAGCCACTGCCATATACACCGGTATGATGACTGACACAGGGAACTTTGCCTACAACTCTGAGGATCCCGAGATCTATCAGGTCATCTCTGAGCTGCTCGAGCTGGGGGTGCGGAAGGATGCCGTTTACGATGCAATCAACAGGAGCTTTACCATCGATAAGCTGCGTCTTACAGCGCACTTGATGGCTGATAAGCTCACCATTTTCCCTCAGTACAAGACTGCGATCATCACCCTGAGTATGGCTGATAAGGGAAAGTATAATTACCAGACCGGGGACGTGGAGGGGCTTGTGAACGATCCCCTTGCAGCTAAGGAGATCGAGTTCTCGATCTTGATCCATGAGATGCCGAAGTACACCAAGATCTCCATGCGGAGCAAGGGGAGCTTTGCCGTAAACGAATTTGCCTCTAAGTTCTTCAACGGCGGTGGGCATACCAATGCGGCAGGGGCTGAAGTCTGCGACACCCTATCCAATACTTATAAGTTAGTCGAGACAGCAGTACGAATACTCCATCCTTGATGCTCTCTTCACTCTTCCCCGGGGAGACACTGCCTAATGGCGATCTCCCGATCATCGCCGGACCCTGCAGCATTGAGTCTCAGGAGCAGATCTATGAGACCATGCGCCGACTAAAGGAGTGCGGGATCGGGATGGTTCGTGCAGGTGCCTGGAAGCCTCGGACACGACCGGGTGCCTTCGAGGGTGTTGGGGAGATCGGTCTACGCTGGATGTGCGAGGCCGCTGACGAGCTGGGACTCAAAGTGGGGACTGAGGTTTGCCTACCGGAGCATGCACGGATAGCACTTAGGCATAAGTGTGACTTCGTCTGGCTCGGTGCCCGCACTACCGGATCCCCCTTCGTGGTGGAGGAGATAGCAAAGGTCCTCGATGGCAGTGATCTGACCGTACTTGTCAAGAATCCCATAGCACCTGATTTCCAGCTGTGGCAAGGGGCAGTCGAGCGACTACAACTCCATCATCTGAGGAGGATAGGACTGATCCTGAGAGGATTCACCACTGTGGCGGGTGGTCTCCTCCGTAACGATCCCTTGTGGGAGGCGGTAGATCGCTTTAAGTCTCACAATCCGGAGCTCCCGATCCTCTGTGACCCGAGTCACATCACCGGAGACCGTCGTCTGCTGAGAGAGATTGTCGAAGAGGCGCTGCGTAGAGACTACGATGGACTCTTCATCGAGAGTCACTACCACCCGGAGACGGCACTGACAGACGCAGCTCAGCAGATCAACCCGGAGGAGATAATCACTCTCCTTCAGGGGGAGTCCACTTATGGCGACTGCGCCCTCGCTGCTTACAGAGAGCAGGTAGACAAGGTCGACAGTGACCTCATCCATCTACTCTCCATGAGATCCGAGCTGACCACAGAGATCGGCACGTGGAAGGAAAACCACCACCTCCCCACACTGCAGTCCGCTCGGCTCGAGAGCATGATCCATCACCACAGGCGTCAGGCCGAGCTCTACGGGATCTCGCCTGACCTGGTGGAGGATCTCTTCCGCATCATCCACGACTACTCACTCACCGATCAGATCAAGCAACGAAAGAATGAAAATCACTCAGACAAGGATTGACCTCACCAACCTCCTCTTTCGTGCCGGCCATGGTGTGGAGGAGAGGGAAAAAGTAGCAGGTAATACCTACAGCGTCTCCCTCTCTGTCTGGCCTACAGAGCACTCCGCCATGATGAGTGACAACGTGGGAGAGACGATCAGCTACGCTGATCTCTACGATCTAGTACGACGTGTGATGATAGAGGAGCGTCCCTCTGACCTCTTAGAGCATGTGGCCTATAGGATCCTGCAGGAGCTGGAGACTGCGCCACTCTCAATCAATCGGGCCTCCGTCTCGATCACCAAGGTCCAGCCCCCGATCAAGGGTTTCCGTGGGGATGGCGCTACCTTCTCTGCCGAAGCGACCTTCTGACGATGTCTCGCGTCTCCATTGTCATCCCGGTGTACAATACTTCTCGATTTCTCGAGGAGTGCATCAGGAGTGTCGTGCATCAGGACTTCACTGACTGGCACGCCATCCTCGTCAACGATGGCTCCACCGATGGCAGTGGGACGATCTGTGACCAATATGCGGCGACCGACCCTCGTATAGAGGTGCTGCATCAGCCCAATCAAGGGCTGAGCGTTGCGCGGAATAATGGGCTGACAAGGGCTCAGGGCGAGTTTGTCCTCTTCTTAGACAGCGATGACTTTTGGCTGAGGCAAGATACACTCACCACACTCCTCGACGCTATGAATCGCCATCCGGAGTGCGACTTTATCGGGTTCAATTGGGTCTACTATTTCTCTAAGGAAAGGCAGAGTCGCTGGACGGACTTCGGCAACTACGTCCCGGAGGTAGTCAGTGGCGAGGAGGCACTGCGGCGGATCCTCAGCACAGGAGATACCCCTATGAGTGCCTGCATCAAGATTCTCCGCCGAGACTTCCTCATCAAGAGTGAGCTATCCTTCATCCCGGGGATCACCTCAGAGGACATCCCGTGGTTTATGCGCCTTCTCTGTCATACAGAGGGCTGTCTTTTCCTCCACGACTACCTCTATGGCTACCGGCAGGAGGTGGACGGTTCCATCACAAGGGAGTACTCCCCGAGACGCTTCCACGACCTCGTCTTCATCATCGAGGACGGGCTTCAGCTCGCTGACAGCCAGCCCTCACCGGGGATGAGAGACGCACTCCTCTCCTTCTATGCCACAGAGTACTGCATCCTGCTCAGCCATATGGATGTACTCACTAAGGAGGAAAGGCAGAGCATAGAGCCCTGGATGCGGAAGCACCAGTACCTTCTGAGGTACGATCGAAGCCCAAAGGTGCGACTCGCTAACCGAGCTTGGCGACTCACCGGACTGAAGGGTCTCGAGCTGCTCCTTCGTCTCCGTAATACACTGATCCGTCAGTAATAGCACTTCACGATATGATCCTGAAACACCTTTCGCTCACCAACTTCAAGAATATCGAGAGCTGCGACCTGACCTTCTCCGACAAGCTCAATTGCATCATCGGCAATAACGGCATGGGGAAGACAAACCTCATGGACAGCATCTACTACCTCTCCTTCACCAAGTCGCACCTCCACGTGCCTGACCAGATGGTGATCCGGAAGGGCGAGACCTACGCTATCCTCCAAGGGGGCTATCAGGTAGGAGAGGACGAGGTGTCGATCAATATCGGTATCACCACGGAGAAGCCCAAGGTGATCAAGCGAAACCGGAAGCGATACGACCGCATCACCGATCACATAGGGCAGCTGCCGGTCGTGATGATCGCACCTTCCGACATAGACCTGATACGAGGCGGCAGTGTGGAGCGACGAAAGTTTATGAACCAGCTCATCTCCCAGGAGTCTAATCCCTACCTCACATCAGTGATGCACTACGACAAGCTCCTCGGGCAGCGTAATGCACTCCTAAAGAATAAAGGCTTCCTCGACCTCCCTACCCTCAGTATCCTGGACCACCAAATGGCGGGTGAGGCAGAGGCAATCGTCAGGCACAGAGCCGAGTGGACTGAGCGGATGAAGCCTATCTTCCTCTCCTACTACAGCTACATCACGGAGTCAAGGGATATGGTGGACATCCGGTATCAGCCCTCACTCGCGACAGATCACCTGCCCTTAGCTGAGGACTTTATGGAGGCTTGGCAGTCGACCCGACAGGCAGATCTCTACATGGGCTATACCACGGTCGGCCCCCACAAGGACGACCTAGAGATGCTCCTGGAGGAGACGCTGATCCGGAAGATCGGCTCCCAGGGTCAATGCAAGAGCTATATGATCGCGCTCAAGTTTGCACAATTCAAGATCCTCTCCACACTCTACCCCGACAACAGCCCGATCCTGCTACTGGACGATGTCTTCGACAAGCTTGACGAGGAGCGTGTTGATAGGATCGTCCACCTCGTGGCGGGGGAGGACTTTGGGCAGATCTTTATGACCGATACCAATAGGAAATACCTGGATCAGATCATCGCCCAGCTACCGGACACAGAGTATACCATCGTCCGGGTGGAGAATGGCGACTCTACCGTACTCTGAGAGCCATGCGCATCTACAGGTCAGAGACACTGGGCAAGATACTGCAGGAGATGAGAGAGGGGGATAAGCCCTCTCTCTTTACCGACCTTGAGCGCCATCGAGCATTCCTCGAGCAGTGGCAGTCGCTGCCGGGGATCAGGCTCCGGCGGATCCGACCGGTCTTTACCTTTGACGAGAGCAAGTCCACCGTAGTCATCCACTGCTCCTCCAGTGTAGCACTTAATCTCCTCCGCCGCGAGCGCCCCACGATAGAGCAGCACCTCCGACCGCTGATGGATCGGTACAAGCTCGACACCCTCTCGATAGTACTCCAGGACAGCAGCCGACAGTAACGAGAGGCCTTCCATACAAGTCTCTGTTACTCAATTCGAAGCTATTTGCTACGGGCAAGACAAGCAAGGCTCAGGGGAGGATAGAGCAGCCCCCATCCCTCCGGAGTAATTCTATTACCGATATTAGTGTCGACTAATACCGGTAAAAGATTTCTCTAATACCGATAAAAGATTGCGCGCTGATTCTGAGGGTGCTCCTAATGCCATTGACACACCTTACACCCGATTATTGCGTTAAAAATACTTGCTGCATACCATTCAAAAGGGGACTAACAGCCATCGATTCTAGTTCAAAAACGAAGATAAACAGGTTCACCACGAAGACTTTTATCCTAAAACAACAGAATCGTTTACTCCGCATGACAAAAACACTAGTTTATTAGACAGCTAAATTTACAGTAACAGTGACTAATAGTCAGAAGTAAAATAGTATACCACAAATAAAATGAGCATTTTCATATCAAAAAGTTGTCTATACAATCATTTATTCTTAATATTGCAAAGTAATCAAGAGACAGAATATAGATTATTTCTTTCCTCAGCCACTTGACAACACTGTTTTTCTTACCTTGAATATCACCTACAGAATATCGGGGATGGGAGAGATCACACCTTAGGAACTTTTTATATACAGTATATAAATCACTTTAATTCGTATCGGATGAGAAGTCAAAAACTAAAGCGGCACATCGCCTCACCATCCGTCCTCATCAAGGGATGCACGATGGTACTCTGCGTGATGGCAGCATCGTGGTCGGCATTTGCCGGCGATGGAGCTAAGCCTACAACGCTGACGAGCGTTGCCCAAGAATCGCGAAAGATCACCGGAAAGGTGATAGATGCTGAAACGAAAGAGATGCTCCTTGGCGTCCGAATTCAAGTCAAGGGGACTTCCCAAGGAACGATCACTGACAACGACGGTAACTATACCATCGAGGTGAAGAATAGCTCACAGACGCTAGTCTTCTCCTTCATTGGCTACGCCGCTCAAGAGATCCAGGTAGGAGACCTCGGTGTGATCAATGTGGAGATGAAACCCGAGGGCACCGATCTGGCAGAGGTCGTGGTCGTGGGAGCCGGCACACAGAAGAAGGTCAGCGTCACCGGCGCTATCACCTCCATCAAGGGTCAGTCTCTCAAGATGCCCACCTCCTCTCTTACCAATGCGCTTGCCGGACAGATGCCCGGAGTCGTTGCCATGACAACGAGTGGCGCACCTGGCTCTACCTCGGAATTTTACATCCGAGGGATCAGTACATTCGGCGGTAGAGCGACTCCACTCATCATGCTTGATGACGTGGAGATCAGTGCTGCTGACCTCAATAACATACCCCCTGAGACGATTGATCAGTTTTCGATCCTCAAGGACGCCTCTGCCACCGCCATCTACGGATCTCGTGGTGCCAATGGTGTGATGATCATCCGGACAAAAAGCGGTAATGCCAATGAGCGTACCCGCGTCAACGTAACAGTAGAGAATGCGTTTAACATCCCGACAGGATTTCCTCAATTCGTTGACGGAGCCACATGGATGGAGCTCTACAACGAAGCGCAGGAGTCGCGCCACCCCGGATCTGCCATCCGCTTCTCTAAGGAGCGCATCGAAGCGACACGCTCTGGAGTCAACCCCTACGTGTATCCGGACGTGAACTGGAACGAGGTGATCTTCCGTAAATTCACCACCAACCAGCGAGCGAACCTTAACATACAAGGCGGAGGATCCAAGGCAACCTATTACATGAGCGTGCAGGGAAACCATGATACAGGTATCCTGAACACAAAGAAAGTACACTCCTGGGACAATAACATCGATAACTGGAGCTACAACTTCCAGAATAACATCACCTACAAGCTCACCCCATCCACTCGGGTGGACTTGAGGATGAATGCCCAGATCAGACAATTCCAGGGCGGCAATTACACCCCGGGTGATCTCTTTGCCAAGATCCAGACCTCCAACCCGATCAACTTCCCGACTACCTTCCCCGCCATGGAGGGAGACAAGCATATCCGCTTTGGTAGCTCAGTACTAACGGGAAACTCCTACAAGGAGAATATCTATGCCACGATGCTCAACTCCTTCAGGGAAATGCGAGAGAATACGATCAATGTCTCCCTGAAGGCAAAGCAGGACTTTGACTTCATCACCAAGGGACTAAGTGCAACTCTGTTGGTCAACTTTAAGAACTGGTCTCAAAATAGTTTTAATCGGTCTATTGAGCCATACTTATATGGGGTAGATCAGTACGATCAGGATAAGAACATCTACACACTCCAGCGTCTTGGTTCCTCCGGTACCGACTACATCGCCCAGTCAGACATCTCAAAGAATGGGGATCAGACATTCTTCCTCCAGGGGACATTGGATTACAATCGCAGCTTTGGGGTGAATTATGTAGGTGCCATGCTCCTCTATACACAGCGCGAGTACAAGAGTGCTGTCCTCCCACACCGCAACCAGGGTATCTCCGGTCGCTTCACCTACGACTACGATCACCGCTATTTAGCCGAAGTGAACTTCGGTTACACGGGCACGGAGCGTCTACCCAAGGGAGCTCGCTTTGAGTTCTTCCCTGCAGTCTCCCTCGGATGGGTGATGAGCGGAGAGGACTTTATGCAGCCGATCTCTGACGTTGTCTCCTACCTCAAGCTTAGGACATCCTATGGACTTATCGGTAGCGATGAGACAGGACTGGGCGCCGGAGCGCCTCACTTCCTCTACGAGGATATCGTGACACTGGCACACAAGGACATGGGCTATACCACTGGTGTGAATCTTGACTACACCCTTCGTGGACCGTTCGTCCACAACTATGCCGTATCCGGTGCCGTATGGGAGAAGGTGAAGAAATTCAACGTCGCCATCGATGCAGAGCTATTCTCAAGTCTCAGTCTGACGGCAGAGTACTTCTACGATCGTCGATACGACATCCTCCTCAAGCGTGAGGCATGGCCACAGAGCCTTGGCTTCCATGAGGCGAAGCCTTGGTCCAACAAGGGTAAGGTGGATAACTGGGGATTTGAGCTGAGTGCCAACTATAATAAGCGGATCACCGACGACCTCACCGTAGAGCTCCGTGGTAACTTCACCTACACGCAGAATAAGTACGTCGACGTAGACGACCCCGTCTACCAGTATCCGTGGCAGTCTCGCACCGGCTTCCCTCTGAGCTACACCATGGGATACATTGCAGACGGACTCTTTGAGTCGCAGGAGGAGATCGATCATAGTCCGGAGCAAACATTTGGTAGTACGCCACTACCCGGTGATATCAAGTACAGAGATGTGACCGGCGATGGGATCGTAAACGATGATGACAAGGTTATGATCTCCGAGTACGGTCGGGTCCCTCGCATTCAGTATGGCTTCGGTGCCAGTGTCCAGTGGCATAAGTTCGACTTCGGTGTCTTCTTCAACGGCTCAGCTAAGAGGACTATTATGACCGGATTGATGGCACCCTTTGGGCAGTATGATAACAATGTGTTCCAGTTTATTGCTGACAACCGCTGGCAACCTGATGCTCCAAATCCAGATGCAAAGTATCCTCGGCTCGGCATCCAGACATCAGAGACCGCCAATAACAGTCAGCCAAGTACCTATTGGATGCGCAACGGGAGCTTCCTTCGTCTCAAGCAAGCGGAGATCGGGTACTCCTTCTCTCGAGGAAGAGTCTACCTAAGCGGTAATAACCTCGCCGTCTTTAGTGCCTTCAAGCAGTGGGATCCGGAGCTCTCATGGAACACCTATCCCCTGCAGCGAGTCTTCAACATGGGCGTGCAGCTCACCTTCTAAAATAGCTACAACATGAAAAATATACTTAACATCATAGAGAAACGAGTCCTTGCCACCCTTACCGGAGGTCTGCTACTTCTCAGCTCATGTGGTTACCTTGACGTGGTACCGCCCGAGCAACCCGGACTGGGAGATGCCACAAAGGACTACGAGACCACTCTGGGCTTCCTCTACTCCTGCTATGCGGGGATTAGGATGCCGATGACCTACTCCGGAGTCGAGTCAGGTGCTGATGAGTGGGCTCTCCCACCGCTCTGGAATGAGGGACACCACGGCATTGTCTACAACAATCAGACACCAACGAGCTTGAGTGGAGGCTGGTCATGGGGCAGTCTTTACCAATTTGCAGGTCAGTGCTACCTCTTCCTCGACAAGCTGAATGAAGCGCAGGATGTAACAGAGGAGCAGAAAGCGGAATTTAGGGCTGAGACAGACTTTCTTCTTGCTTACTATCACTATCAGACCTTGGTGATGTATGGCCCATGTCCTATTCTTGACGGCTTTGTGCCTATGAATGCTCCGTCTACGGACTTCCCCGGACGATCACACTTTGACTTCGTGGTTGACTATATAGTTGACAAGCTTGACAAGGCTGCTGAGACACTGCCCGCCGATCGAGATCAGGAGAAATGGGGACGAGCCACTTCGACCATGGCTAAGGCTCTTAAGGCTCGCCTACTCGTCTATGCCGCTTCTCCCCTCTGGAACGGATCTTTCCCCTATCCCGAGTGGCGGAATACCAACTTCGAGACCCCCGGCTACGGGACCGAGCTGGTATCCCACAGCTATGACCCGAAGAAGTGGGAGCGTGCTCGCACAGCGTGTGAGGATGCGCTTAATCACGCGCTCTCTCATGGATTTGCTCTCTATGACGACCTCGAGCTCTACGAGCGCGAGCGTATTGCCCTACCCTATATTCCGGGACTTGACACAAGCACTCCGGAGGGGAAGGAGTTCCAGAAGCGCGTTATGCTTATGCGTTATCTCGTTACAACACGAGTCGGTGATGGTAATAAGGAGATCATTTTCCCACACCCCAACAACGGCGACATGGTCATCGGCTCCATGCCACATGCCTTCATGAAGCTTAATAACGGATCCGACTTTGGTGGGTATAGTGGTGTATCGCCTCTGCTCAGCACTACAGCGAGCTACTTCTATACAGCTTCCGGGAAGCGTCCTGCAGAGGATCCCGAATTCACTCCGGAAAACCAGTGGTTTGAGTCTGCCGGTCTTCGTGGCAGAGAGGATATCGTGAAATTCAATGTAGGTCGTGAGCCTCGCTTTTATGCCTGGCTTGCCTTCGATGGAGGAGATTTCTCCAATAGTCTTATGGACGGCAAGCCGATCAAGCTCAGACTGCGTGACCGAGAGACACATGGTATGAATCTCAACAAGACCCCTCGTGACAACAATGTCACGGGCTTTATGAGCCAAAAGTTCATCGTCCCGAAGCTCTCAATCAATAGGAGTGGTTCGTGGCTCAATAACCAGTCCAAGCCTCGTCCCCTGATTCGACTCGCCGAGCTCTATCTCAACCTCGCAGAGTGTGAGGCGGCACTGGGGCAGAACGACAAGGCGATTGCCCATCTCAACGTCATCCGTGAGCGAGCCGGCGTACCCGATCTCACCTCTGCGGATATTAATAACCCCCTGTCGATGACCGACTGGGTACGCAACGAGCGCTTCATCGAGCTGTGGGGCGAGGGGCATCGCTACTATGACATTCGCAGATGGATGATTGCTCCCGAGACGATGGCTGAGGGCAAGCGTACCGGACTGAACGCACAGGAGAAGGAGAATCCCTCCTTCGAAGACTACAATAAGGTCGTGCTGATCAATCAGCCCTACGTATGGACATCGAGGATGTACCTAAGGCCTATCTTCAAGAACGAGGTCTATAAGAATGGACACAACATGGTCCAGGCACCTGGTTACTAATTATTTGACACTATAATATGAAGAATATAATAAGAATACTTGCTCTGACGGGCATGGTGTCTCTTTGTCTTACCAGCTGTCAGAAGTACGACCACTTGATTCCCGATGATTTCGATACAATCCTATCCTTCAAACAGGTGGGTGAAATCAAAGCGGACCTCTACACCACAGGAGAGGATGGGGTCTTTGATCTCACAATCCTAAAGGGCGGTGCTGATCCAACAAGTCTCGCTACGGCAGAGCTGAGCGTAATGAGTGCTGCAGAGCTGGAGCAATACGCCGCCCGAACCGGTAAACGGTACGAGGCGCTCCCATCAACAGCTTACACCATTGATCAGCCAGTCGTTGCCTTCGATGGTAATACCGGATACGCCACACGAAAGGTGACCCTTAAGACGACAGTCATCCAAGCCCTTCTTCAGGACAACCCCGGGAAGAGCTTCGCCCTCCCGATAGTCTTAGTGAGTCAGAAGGACTCTGTCAATGCCGAGCGCAACGTTGTCTTGCTTAAGCCTAGCGTACTAGTGCCGATCCTCGGCTACGATGAGAGTGCGAAGACACTCGATGTCTCTGCCGGCAAGACAGAGTATGAGCTGCGTCTCAGTCTACCATTCGTTAGTCCGTGGGACTTCGATGCCACGATGGAGATAGACGAGTCTGCAATCCCTGAGGGTGCGGTGCTGATCCCTACATCCGAGTATGAGATGAGCGGAGAGGGGAAGGTGACCTTCAAGAAAGGATCGCGAGTTAGCGAGCCTGTGAAGGTTGTACTAAAGCCCTCCTCCGACCTACTTGTCGGCAATCGGAACGTCCTGCCTCTCCGACTGACAGGGACGACGATCCCCGGGATGAAACTCCCTGAAAAGCCCTTTATCCTCACCGCTGAGGGATACAACCAGATTCCACTCACGGTGGATATGCTCTCAACCAATGCCCAGGAGCCGTCCGAGGGTCCTATCAAGGATCTCATTGACGGCGACCCTGCGACATACTTCCACAGTGCTTGGTCTGTAGGGGTAAGCGAGCCTCACTACATTGAGATTGCCCTTAAGGAGCCGATCAAGAGGATGGCCTTTAAGTTCCAGAACCGAGCTAATGCCAATGGTAAGGCTCAGGAGATCAAAGTACTCGGTCTCACTGACTCTTGGGAGGAGTTGGAGACTCTCACGGGTGGCATGCCTACCGGTCCGGGGTCGATCTACTCCTCTAAGACGATTGTCTCCACAAAACCCTTCAGCAAAATCCGACTGGTGGTAATGAAGACTAATGGTGGAACGGCTCCCACATTCTTCAATATGGCAGAGCTTTACCTCTATGGAAAGTAAGCAATGAGGCTATGACCTATTGGAAGCCATTGGCAAAACTAGTTTTTTGTCGATGGCTTCTTTTTATAAAACAAGAATCCGTATGAACAATTCACACAAGATCACTCTCCTCAGCCTATCACTACTGATACTGGTACTGTGTGGCTGTAAGCGAGACCCGTCGCAAGAAGCGGCCTATATCGATATCGGAGAGAGTAGTGAGATACTCTTCTCTGCAGAGCTTGGCACGAAGGATGTCGGAGTAAAGACCAACGTCTCCACTCTCACCGCCAAGGCAAGTGAGTCTTGGCTATCCGCTCGTGTCGGACGTGGCTCCATAACCATCAGCGTCACAGCTAATACAGACAAGGTTCCCCGCTCAGGAAGAGTCATTATCTCCGGAGAGGGAGCCTCCGCAACCATTTCCGTGCGTCAAGAGGGGCTGGAGCCCTCCATCCTTGTCTCACCGGAGATCAGTAGGGTCACGGCAGATGCGCAGAGTCTCTCTCTCTCGATACAAGCTAATGTCGACTATCTACTCCCTGATCTCGGGGAGACACCATGGATCACTATCACGTCAAAGGATCAATCCAAGAAACCTCATCAAATAATCCTCTCGATAGCTGCGAATGCAACAATGGCAGAGCGCTCTGCAACACTTGCATTTCGATCAAAGGATGTGTCTCCGGAGATCATCCGCGAAGTCGTCATCACACAGACGGCACCGACCGACTACTCCGGCGCGGGCGGCTCTGCCATAGGATCAGATGAGAAGATCACCGTCGCCTCCGGATCAGCATCATCCTACCAAGACGGAGGAGAGATCGAGAAGTCCTTCGATGGCGACATGGGGACGATCTACCACTCCAAGTGGGACAATAGCTCGACCTCTTACTTTCCCATCACGCTGGAGTATCAGTTCGCCGGAGCGGAGACGGTAGATTATCTCGTCTACCATCCTCGACAGACGGGGAGCAACGGTCACTTCAAGGAGGTGGAACTTTGGGTGAAAAAGTCCGATGGGGACTTTAAGAAACTAGGAGACTATGACTTCAAGGGCACAGGAGAGCCCAAGAAAGTGGACTTCTCACCGGCTCTCGAAGGGGTAACAGCCTTCCGCTTTGTCGTCAAAAGTGGTTCCGGAGACGGACAGGGCTTTGCGTCGTGTGCCGAGATGGAGTTTTATCGTCGCAATAAGGATAATGCTGTCCCGACAAACATCTTTACCGACGGCACTGCGTCTGCGCTTCGACCAGGCGTAACGGAGGAACAGATCCGGGCGATCTCTAACCCACTCTACCGGGAGATAGCACCCTTCCTCTACAATGGGAAGTATCCGTCAGAGTTCCGTATCCAGGACTACCGTGCCTGGCCTCATCCCAATGACTGGATCAAGAAGAGCAAGACCAATCCCCAAAACCTACTTGACAATGCCACCGGTATCGTAGCGGAGGCGGGGAAGGAGCTGATCGTCCTCGTAGGGAAGACCTCGGGTCACTCAGGGCTGAGCATTAAGGTGCAAAACCTTGATCGTCCTGGTGGCGACGGCTACAACGAAGGCTCCTCTACCTACCCACTCTCCGAGGGTGTCAATAAGATCATCCCATCCAATAGTGGTCTCATCTACGTTCTCTATCACACGCCCTCCTACAAGACTGCGCCTAAGATACGCATTCACTTTGCCACAGGAAGCGTTAACGGCTACTTCGACAGTGAAAAGCACTCCAAGGAAGACTGGAAGAGACTCTTAGCCGGTGCGAAGTATAAGTACTTTGATGTCCTCGGGAAGGAGGCGCACCTCACTTTCCCCACAGAGGGCTTCCGTAAGTACGCCGGTGAGGATGGTCCTGAGCTTATCGCCCAGTACGACGAGCTTGTTACTCTCGAGACTGACCTTATGGGACTAAAGAAGTACGACTTACCGCGTGTCAATCGCTCCTACTTCCACGCCATGTATGGTAGCTATATGTATGCGACGTGGTACCGTACCGCCTATAACGTCAGTGATGAGAATGTCCTCAAGGTCATGTGCGACAAGGAAACATTCCGGAAGCAACCCTGGGGACCGGCACACGAGACGGGACACAACTACCAGACCCGCCCCGGATTTATGTGGGCAGGGATGACAGAAGTGACCAATAACGTCCACGCCAATTATGTAAATGTGAAGTTTGGGAACACGAGTCGGCTCTCAAGTGAGAACCGCTACCTCTCCGGATACAATACATATCATATTGACCTCTCCGGTCTCAAGTCCGGCTGGACTCGTCCCCCTTACATCCGTGCAGGTGGGATTTACGACACCGTCTTCGAGAAACTGGTACCACTCTGGCAGCTTTACCTCTACTTTACGGAAGTAAAGGGACAGAAGGACTTCTATCCTGATCTTTACGAAAAGGTGAGGAAGAATCCCAATCCGCCAACAGACGAAAAGTGTCTACTGGAATTCACACGTCTCGCAAGTGAGATTTCGGGGTACGACCTAACTGACTTCTTTGAGGCGTGGTCCTTCTATACGCCGTACAAAGGAGTGGTAGAAGATTATGGCAAGAAGAATATTAACCTTACCTTATCTTTAGCAAACGAGTACCGTGCAAAGATCGTCTCTATGGGACTCCCAAAGCCGAAGGAGGCACTTCAGTACATCACGGACAAGAATATCGACCTCTATCGCCACCCGAAGCCGGTCGTTCCTGGTACTTATGGTCGAAACGGGCTGAAAATCACCGTCACCGGCACAACGAATGCTGTTGCCTACGAGGCTGTGATGGACGGGCGGGTTATTACCCTGTCGCCGGATCCCACTTTTGACCTACCTACGGAAGCCGGATCAGCGACTAGTACGCTGACAGTACGCGCCATAGCAGTCGACGGGACAAGAACGGCACTAACTGCAAAGTAACGTTCTTCCCACTATATTGTACAGAGGAGTGTCACCCTCGGTGGATCCATCACCGAGGGTGACACTCCTTTCATACCAGGTCGGCGATGCCATCCGACCGGTTTCGGTATTAGTCAAATCTATAGTCGGTAATAGTGATACCTAATACCGATAATAGTCAAGACTAATACCGGCAATAGAATTAGAGGATCACTACCTACTGATAGTCAGCCTAGTGTCCCAGATACTACGTAACCCGCTTGTATTGACAATAAGTCCGATGCCTTGTGTAGTGGACGCTAATGCTTCTTCCCCGAAGATAAGATATGGGAAATGAGCTATCTTTGCGACCAAATAAAGAATATTGAATGGCAGAGATCGCACAAAAAAGACACCAGACAGCAGAGGGCTACACAGCTGCCCTTCTCTCAGCATTTACATTCGGACTCATCCCTCTCTTCAGCGTCCCACTCCTCGCAGACGGGATGCCCACCTCTACGGTCCTTATGTACCGCTTCCTCTTTGCCACCTTGGCGATGAGCATATACGTTTTGGTCCGTAAGTCATCCCTCCGCAGCACGAGACAGCAGTTCGTCTGGCTACTTCTCCTCAGCTTCCTCTACTTTGCCACGGCACACCTGCTCCTCACCGGATACGAGTTTATCTCCTCCGGTATGGCCACGGTACTCCACTTCACATATCCTATATTCGTCGCCCTCCTTATGCTGCTGATCTTCCACGTCCGGCTCAGCAAGAGAGGCATGATGGCAATCATGGCAGCCGTGGCCGGGGTCTCTCTCGTCAGCGGGGTCACCTCCTCCGAGCCCATCAATCCCGAGGGACCTGCTCTGGTGATCACAAGTGGATTCCTCTATGCGGTCTATATCATTATGGTCAATAAGAGCGCAGCCCGGACGCTGAGCCATGAGGCGCTGACCTTCTACATCCTCCTGATCACCACGATCTTCCTCTCCCTCTACTGCGTCGTGGACGACAAGATGGTACTGCCCAGCACCACCATGGACTGGACCAATCTGATCCTGCTGGGCATCCTCTCCACGACGGTCTCCAATATCACGCTCGTCAAGGCGATAGACCTCATCGGCTCCACCCCGACCGCAGTGATGGGGGCGCTGGAGCCTATGACGGCAGTGATGGTAGGTGTGATCGCCTTCGGTGAAGTGCTGACACCGATCCGCATCCTCGGGATACTGATGATCCTCGTGGCAGTGGTGCTCCTGACCACAGATAAGAGCAAGTAAAATAGTACCTTTGCCCGAAGCTGTCACCGACGAGATGACAGGCTCACTATTAGGACTGCATGAAGGCTAACGGTCACCACTTTCTCTCCTACCCTTACCGCACGTGGATCACGCTGTCGATCCTCGTGGGACTTCTCGTCACCGGGTGTGGTGTCCACCGACGGAGCATCACCCCTGAGGAGGTGGCGAAGGTGGCGGCAGCGAGAGACTCCCTCCCGGCGAGGGAGGAGACCCCTGAGGTAGCCACCGACTCCATACCCTCTGACTCCCTTGAGACAGTAACGGCACTGAGGGACAGCCTCGACCGTACGACAGAGCCAGCCGACTCTATCCTGAGAGAAAAGCAGAGCGAGGAGACCGGCGACACCATCCCGACCGACAGTCTCCAGAGGGACAGCGTCGTACCGGACAGTCTGCTGAGTGAGCTCAAGGCCCCGATGGACTTCACCTCCAACGACTCCATCGCCATCTACCCCAAGCGCAATATCGTGCGCATGTACGGCGAGGGGACGATAAATTACGGAGACAATAAGATCACGGGAGACTTCATGGAGATGAAGACCGACTCGGGGACCATCTTCTCCACCTACATCGACTATCCCGACTCCCTCAAGAAAGAGCGACACTACGCCAAGATCACCACAGGTCAGGACGAGTATGAGGCGAAGTCGATGCGGTACAACGTGAAGACGCAGCGTGGCTACATCACCGACGTGATCACGAAGCAGGGCGAGGGCTATGTGGTGGCTCAGAAGACCAAGCGTATGGAGAACTCTGACCTCTATATGAAGGACGGCAAGTACTCCACCTGCGAGAATCACGAGCACCCCCATTACTACATCGCCATGACGGAGGCTAAGGTCCGCCCCGCCAAGGATCTGGTCTCCGGACCGGTCTACCTTGTCGTGGCTGACGTACCGCTGCCGATAGGCTTGCCCTTCGCCTTCTTCCCCTTCACCACCAAGCGCTCATCCGGACTCCTGATGCCGACTTACGGAGAGGAGGGCGACCGAGGATTTTACCTACGCAACGGCGGATATTACCTGGCACTCAATGACCATGTAGACCTCGAGCTGACAGGAGATCTCTACACCAAGGGCTCGTGGGGGCTTACTGGACGATCCACCTACCGCCGGCGTTACCGGCACAGCGGATCTGTCAACGCCTCCTATCTCAAGACGAAGCGCGGTGACCGTATCGCGGGCGATTACTCCGAGAGCACCGACTTCCGCATCGCCTGGTCTCACCAGCAAGACCCTAAGGCGGATCCCTACAGGACCTTCTCTGCCAACGTCAATTTCTCCACCTCGTCCTACAACCACAACGATCTCAACGCGCTCTACAATCAGGCGATGATGGGTCAGAATACGAAGAGCTCCTCGATCAGCTTCTCCAGAAGGTTCCCCAATAGTCCCTGGTCCATCACCGGATCAGTCGACATCACGCAACGCTCTCAGGACAGTACGGTGGCGGTGACACTGCCCAACCTCTCCTGGTCGGCAAGCAGGATCTTCCCATTTAAGCGGAAAAAGCCTGTCGGCAAGGAGCGCTGGTACGAGAAGATCTCTCTCTCCTACTCCGGTCAGCTACGCAATTCGATCACCACGAAGGAGAATGAGCTCTTCAAGAAGAATATCATCAAGGACTGGCGTAATGGCGTCAACCACTCCATCCCGGTGAGCGCCTCCTTTGACCTCTTCAATTACTTCAAAGTCACACCATCCGTGAGCTACAATGAGCGATGGTACAGCTCCCGGGTGACCCAAGCCTACGATCCCGAGAAGGACAAAATCGTCCCCGTGGATACCACTTATGGTTTCAATCGAGTGTATGACTTCCGCGCATCTCTGGCTCTCTCGACGACCGTCTACGGATTCTTCAAGCCCATGTCCTGGGTTCCTTGGGCGGGGAAGAATGTGGAGATGATCCGCCACCGCATGGAGCCCTCGATCTCGCTCAATTACCAGCCCGACTTCGCCGACCCAAAGTTTGGTTACTGGGAGCACCTGCAGTACATCAGTAGGGATGGTCGACAGCTGGATAGGTGGTACAGTCCCTACGACGGGCAGCTATTCGGCGTCCCGGGTCGAGGGAAAAGCGGTAGCGTGAGTCTCTCCGTGAGCAATAACGTGGAGGCAAAGCTGGCAGCTAAGAACGACAGCGTCCAGGCTCGGAAGATCAGTCTGATCGATAACCTCTCCTTCTCCACCTCCTACAACTTTGCCGCTGACTCCTTCCGGTGGAGTGACTTCCAGGCCAATATAGCCCTTCGCTTTACTAAGGACTTTACGCTGAGGCTGGGTGGCTCCTTTGACCCCTACATCTGGGACTACTACGAGTATGACGGACGGATAGAGCCCTACCGTGTCGATAAGCTCCGCATCGCTGCAGGGAAAGGGATCGGCTGGTTCCGCGGTACATCCACAAGCTTCTCCTACAACCTAAATCCGACGACCCTCAGAGAGCTGCTTGCCAAGGTAGGGCTGAGACGTAAGGACGAGAAGGAGGGAGATGATGACTCCGACAACTCCACCGGTACCGAGCAGCGCCCACGAGGAGGATCCGGCAACTCTCCGGATGGCGGAGGCGGAGGATCCCTCTTCTCCTCCGGACAGAGCGACCTCGAGTACGATGCCTACGGCTACAGCAAGAATGTGATCGACTGGAATCTGGGCTTCAATTACAGCCTCACCATGGGTCAGGGTCCCTTCGATCCGAAGATCCGCGAGTTCACCTACAAGTTCTCTCAGGATCTCAGCTTCAATGGTAACCTCAGTGTGACGAAGAATTGGCACTTCAACTTCTCCGCCAATTACAATTTCCAGCTGAATAAAATCACAAATATGTCGTGCAACCTACAGCGCGACCTCCACTGCTGGTCAATGCGTGCCAGCTTCATCCCCGTAGGGCCCTATAAGTCATACAACTTCTCCATTGCCGTCGATGCCTCTCTCCTCCAGGATCTGAAGTATCAGGAGAGCAGCCATCCCCAGCGGACCAATCCCTGGTATTACTGATCCGACACCACGTCGCTTAAGTTCGGGAGGCAACCCCCTCACTGCCCTACAAGAACCATCGCATAGACAAAAGCATATCCCACTCTGATGACTGATGAGTAGGATATGCCTTGATCTTAACTAACTAAACCGTCTTAACAAAAGAGTGCGCAGGAAGAGAGTCGAACTCTCACCCACATACGTGGACTACCCCCTCAAAGTAGCGCGTCTACCAATTCCGCCACCTGCGCATAACGGTCTGACACCGCTCTTGGTGCCCAAGACAGGAATCGAACCTGCACGACATTGCTATCACTAGTACCTGAAACTAGCGCGTCTACCAATTCCGCCACTTGGGCGATTGTAGCACTATCGGCTTCTGTCAGACCTACGGGTCTGCCTTCCGACCCTGTTCTTTCCGTTTTGTGAATGCAAAGGTAAGAAGACTTTCCGTTTTTTCCAATACCATCGCTGTCCCAATTTGCATTCCAGAGCTGATGAAATCCACATCAGGCTAAAATTCAATCATTAACCCATCGAAATCAAATGAGCGACGACACACCTCAACGTGTGGTCAGTCGGGAATCCGGGTGATGGCATCATCGAGCAGGGCAAAGAGCTCGGTTTTTGTCTGAGCGCGGAGGATCGCCACGCGCTGTTGCTTAAAGTCCGGGATGCCCTTCAGCAGAGGCGTGATCGCAAGGTGGCGTCGCATATGGATGATCCCTCGCAGTTCGTCCCCGATGCGCTCGATATTCTCCTCGGTGAGCTGCTTGAGGCAGTCGAGGTACCACTCCTTAGGGTGCTGCGGCTTAGGTTCGCCGTGGCGCATCGCCCGTATCTCCTCAAAGACCCACGGCTGACCGATCGCACCGCGACCCACCATGACGGCATCGACACCGGACTCCTCAAATCTCCGATGAGCCGTCTCACCATCCGTCACATCCCCATTGCCGATGATCGGGATGGTGATACGAGGGTCTGCCTTCACCGCCCGGATCAGGGACCAGTCCGCATCACCCTTGTACATCTGTGAGCGGGTGCGTCCGTGGATCGTCAGGGCGGCTATGCCACAGTCCTGCAGCTTAGGTGCGAGGTCGGTGATGATGAGGTCGTTCTTGTCCCAGCCTAGGCGTGTCTTCACCGTTACCGGCAGGGAGACCGCCTGCACGACCGCACGGGTGATCTCGAGGAGCCGGGGCACATCGCGCAGGAGACCTGAGCCGGCACCCTTGCCAGCCACCTTCTTCACCGGGCAGCCAAAGTTGATGTCTATCAAGTCAGGTCCTGCGTCCGCAGCGATCCTAGCGGCCTCAGCCATCGTCTCCGCATCCCGCCCGTAGATCTGTATCGCCACCGGGCGCTCATCCTCGTAGAGCTCCATCTTGCGCATCGTGCTGGGTATGTCCCGCACGATCGCATCGGCATTGACAAACTCTGAGTAGACAAGAGCTGCCCCCATACGGTGACACATCCGGCGGAAGGGGTGATCGGTCACATCCTCCATCGGAGCCAGCACCACCGGGCGCTCTCCTATGTCTATCGTCCCTATCCTCACGCCTCTGTCGCTATGCTCTCCAGGTCGGTGGCACGGAAGTGCTCCCGAGCGTAGTCCAGGGTAAGGTGAAAGGTCCGCTTGCGCGTAGAGGGAAGCTCAAACATCGCATCGGTCATGATGCCCTCGAAGATACTCCTCAGACCACGAGCCCCAACGCCGAAGTCAACTGCCTTCTGCACAATAAAGTCATACACCTCGTCATCGATCGTCAGCTTGATGCCGTCCATGGCAAAGAGCTTGGTGTACTGCTTGGCGATCGCATTCTTCGGCTCCGTCAGGATCTGCCTCAGCGCCTCGGGACTCAGAGGAGTAAGGTAGGTGAGTATCGGGAGACGTCCGACCAGCTCAGGGATCAGCCCATAGCTCCGGAGGTCTGCCGGGGTGACGTACTTAAGCAGGTCGTCTCCCTGCTCCCGCTTCTTCCCCCTCGTAGCACTGGCATAGCCGACAGTGTGGGTATTCATCCGCTGTGCGATCTTCCGCTCGATACCCTCGAAGGCACCACCACATATATAGAGGATATTCTCCGTATTCACCACGACCATCTCGGCATCGGGGTGCTTGCGTCCTCCCTTGGGCGGGACATTGACATCCTCGCCCTCGAGGAGCTTCAGGAGTCCCTGCTGGACCCCCTCACCACCCACATCCCGGGTGATGGAGGGATTGTCACTCTTGCGGGCGAGCTTGTCGATCTCGTCGATGAAGACAATCCCGCGCTCAGCCAGCTTGACATCGTAGTCGGCCGCCTGCAGGAGTCGCGTCAGGATGCTCTCAATGTCCTCGCCGACGTAGCCCGCCTGGGTAAAGACAGTTGCATCCACGATGGTAAAGGGGACCTTAAGCATCCGAGCGATGGTGCGGGCAAGGAGCGTCTTTCCGGTACCTGTGGGTCCGACGACAATCATATTGCTCTTGTCGAGCTCCACCTCATCCAGCTCCTTATCATCCACCTTAGCCTCCTCACCATTACCGAGGATACCACGGCTGTAGAGCCGCTTGTAGTGGTTGTACACCGCTACGGCAAGGCTTCGCTTGGCAGCCTCCTGACCGATCACATACTTATCCAGATAATCGACGATCTCGGTAGGCTTGGGGAGCTTGTCGAAGGTGGGCGCTGTGTACTTCTCATGCACCGCATCCGTCTTCTGAGACGCCTGGAGCGCCATATAGACCGCCTCAGCACACTCGTTGCAGAGGTAGCCGACGGGACCGCGCGCCACGAAGTCGACCATGCTCTCCGGCCGACCGCAGACGCTGCAGAAGTGCTCGTCGCCAAACATCCACTCGTCGTCACCTCCCAGGTCAGTCTCCTTAGAGGTCGGTTTCTTTCGCTTTGCCATTACTTCTGCTCCTTGCTCTTGGTGAGCACCTTGTCCACGAGGCCGTACTCCCTTGCCTCCTCTGCCCGGAGCCAGTGGTCGCGGTCGGAGTCCTTCTCGATCTGCTCGACCGTCTGACCGGTATGCTTAGCGAGAATCTCGTAGAGCTCCTGCTTTACCTTCAGGATCTCGCGAACCGTGATCTCCATGTCGGAGGCCTGTCCCTGTGTCCCGCCGAGCGGCTGGTGGATCATCACGCGAGAGTGCGGGAGGGCAAAGCGCTTCCCCTTAGTCCCCGCCACGAGGATGATCGATGCCATACTGGCAGCCATGCCGGTGGCGATGGTGCTGACGTTGCAGTCGATGTACTGCATCGTGTCGTAGATCCCGTAGCCGGCATAGACCGATCCGCCGGGACTATTGATGTAGATGGAGATGTCCTTGCCGGGGTCGCTCGACTCGAGGAAGAGGAGCTGCGCCTGTATCACATTGGCGACATAGTCATCGATGGCGGAGCCGAGGAAGATAATCCGATCCATCATCAGGCGGCTGAAGACGTCCATCTGAGCGATATTGAGCTGTCGCTCCTCGATGATGGTAGGATTGACGTAGCCTCGGGAGGCTTCGGAATTAAACTTCGTATACTGATCCAACGCCAGCGAGTTCATCCCAAGGTGCTTCGTGGCGTATCTCTGAAATTCGTCTGAGTAATTGCTCATAATATAGTCGTATAAATTGATTGCCAAGAAGAGTATGGCAAAAACCAAGCCAAGACACTCATCGGCACAGCAAAGGTACGAAAAAGTGCCCCCCCCTCTTTTTCGGTCCCCTTTAGACATTTCTCTATTACCGGTATTAGTCTATTCTTTTACCGGTATTAGTGCGCACTAATACCGGTAAAAGAATCAACGTAGTCCGGGTGCCCATTTTTGGTACCTTTGTGAGAGAAATAAATGACTCAGTAACGATCGCCATGAGTGAAGTAAATGGTAATGGAGCCCGGCTGGTAGAGCGTATCGATCAGCTGATACAAGAGCTGACCGAGATACGCGATGAGGTGACGGCTCTCTCAGAGTCCTCATCCGAGACGTCCGTCGACCCCACTATCGAGGAGGTGACAGAGGAGGCTACATCCCCGGAGAGCGATGAGACAACACCCATAGTGGTGGATGAGGAGCTGGAGGAGAAGGTGCCGGAGCTAACTCTGGAGACAGCCTTTGAGCCGATGGTCGACTTCCACACCGCCGGACAGCTGTCGGTGGCGGACTCCTTCTTCTTTGCTAATGAGCTCTTCGGTGGCAATCGTCCCGAACTCAATAGAGTACTCGGCGAGATCGATCGACTGAGCTCCGTCTCTCAGATGCGACACTACCTCACAGAGACCCTTGATCTGAATGTAGAGTCAGATGAGGGGAAGCGCTTCTACGACTTTGTCCTCTCCTGCTCTACCCGCCGGTAGTCTGTCATGAGCACGCCGCTGACCATCATCCCCACTCCGGTGGGCAATCTCGAGGATATGACCTACAGGGCGGTCCGTCTTCTCCGGGAAGCGGATCTGATCCTGGCGGAGGACACCCGCACATCGGCGACCCTGCTGCGAGAGTATGGCGTCGAGACACCGATGATCAGCTACCATATATTCAATGAGCATAAGATCGTCGAGCGGGTGACGGAGGAGATCGCCCAGGGGCGCCGGGTGTGCCTCATCTCCGATGCCGGCACACCGGGCATCTCTGACCCCGGGTTTCTCCTCGTCCGCTCCTGTGTGGAGGCGGGCATCGAGGTGAGCTGTCTGCCGGGAGCCACCGCTGTGATTCCTGCCGTCGTCGCCTCAGGACTGCCGTGCGATCGCTTTGTCTTCGAGGGCTTTTTGCCACACAAGAAGGGACGCCTCACCAGACTGCGGGCACTCGAGCAGCGGGAGGAGACTACGATATTCTACGAGGCACCCACCCGCATCGTCAGGCTGCTCGAGGAGATCGGTGAGCTATATGGCGATACACGTCGCGTCGTCCTCGCTCGAGAGATCTCCAAGCGATACGAGGAGTACTTACGGGGGATCCCGTCCGAGTTACTGCAACACTTTGCCACTGAGGATCCTAAGGGGGAGATGGTCCTGGTGGTGGAGGGGTTGCCGAAGGGGGAGAAGGTGCACAAGAATAAATTTCGATAATTTTGTAGCGGAGTTCAATAGTGATCTCCGAGATAGAAACTAAGTAAGAAAACAATAGAAGAGTATGATCAGATCATTTGTCAAGACCATAGCAGGGGTCTCTGTGGCTCTCTCGCTTATGGTGGTCGGCTGTACCGGCAATAAGGGATCCAGCTACGATAAGCTGAAGACCAGCTATGACTCGCTGCTCATGCAGAGTGACAAGAATCAGGCTGATCTCAATGAAGCCATCGGCATCATCAACGAGGTGGAGAGCAATCTCAGTCAGATCGCAGATGCCGAGCACCGCGTGCAGGCAGATGCCCTCAAGGGCGAGCTCAATCAGTCTCAGAAGCAGCAAATCATGGATGAGATCTCGCTGCTCCGTCAGACCCTGCAGGAGAATAAGCAAAACCTTGCCCAGCAACAGGAGAAGCTCAAGCGCAGCGGTATCAATATCGCTGCACTTAATAAGAAGATCGACCTCCTCAGCAGTCAGATCGCAGAGAAGGACCAGATGATCCAGTCTCTCCAGGCTGACCTCGAGAGTGTGAGGGGTATGATCGCCCGTCAGGACAGTCTCATCACTGAGCAGACCGAGAAGGGTGCCGTAAATGAGGCAACCATCGCGATCCAGAATAAGAAGCTCCAGGCTCAGGATGCAGCTCTCCATCAGGCTTACTACTGCTTCGGCACACTCAGCGAGCTGAAAGAGGAGAATATCATCAAGGGTGGTGGTCTCTTCTCTAAGGCAAAGGTACTTCCCGAGGGCTTCAATCAGGAGTACTTCAAGCAGGTGGACACCCGCGACCTGACGACGATCGCGCTCTTTGCCGCTAAGGCACACCTGCGCACTCAGCACCCGGCCTCCTCGTACCACTTCGAGAAGGACGCAGATGGCAATCAGACACTTGTCATCGACAATCAGCAGGAGTTCTGGAGCCGAAGCAAGTATCTCGTCGTGGAGGTGGAGTGATCTCCGACCTTTCGATTTTATCTGATATCTATTTTGAGACGAGGCAAGGAGCATTCTTTTCCTTACCTCGTCTCTTGTTTTTCTAAGTAAACTAAGCCCCCTTATCTATGATCGTTAAGACGGTGCTGATCGACCTCGATGATACCCTCTGGGCGACGACCCGTAATAATCAGTCTGCCCTGCGTGAGGTGTATGAGGCACGCGAGTGGAGCCGGTGGATCGACTCCTTCGAGACCCTGCGAGATGTCTATCAGCCTATCAACGACCACCTCTGGCATCTCTATCGTATCGGTGAGATCACGAAACCGGAGCTTACCGTGAGACGCTTCAAGGAGCCTCTTGAGCACTTTATGGGATCTCTCGATGAGTCTCTCATAGATGAGATTAATACACAATTCCTATCGCTTACCGCAACGAAGAAGGAGACGATCCCCGGTGCCATCGAGCTGCTGAAGGAGCTGCGCCGTCGCTATCGGATTGTGATCCTATCCAATGGCTTCATGGAGGTGCAGCATCGGAAGATGACCGCAGCGGGCATCCTACCCTACGTGGACTGCATCGTGCTGAGCGAGATGGCGGGGATCAATAAGCCGAGCAAGGCGATCTTTGACTACGCTCTCTCCCGATCACGATCACGACGGTCGGAGACGGTGATGATCGGTGACGACTGGGAGTCAGACATACAGGGGGCAGACAATGCCGGACTGCCTGCGATATGGTTTAACCTCCGAGGCCAGGCTCGTCCGGACGAACCCCTTCGCGTACCACTCTATGAGGTGAGCGAACTGTCCGAGATACCGTCCCTGCTGAGGAGTTTTACTCCATTTGCTTGACAAGGATATGAATAGATTTTTACTTACACTCTTTGCCTCAATCTTCGCAGTCGGTGTCTGCATGGGACAGGAGGGCTATCAGCTCGTATGGGAGGAGGACTTTGTGTCGGAGACCCCGGACAGCACTCTGTGGAGTATGGTGCCGGCTCAGCCCTACGACTGGGCCCGCCACATGACATCGGAGCATCCCGAGCTCATCGAGATCTCGGATGATACGCTGAAGCTCAGGGCCGACTATGATCGGTCCACAGGGACCTACGTAACCGCCGGGCTATGGGGTAAGGGCAAGCAGGAGATCCGGCAAGGTCGGATCGATGTGCGTGCACGATTCGATAGCGGTCAGGGATTCTGGCCTGCCATCTGGATGCTGGGCTATTCTCCTGAGGTGTCGTGGCCGCACAATGGCGAGATAGATATCATGGAGCATCTCAATCAAGACTCCATCGTCTACCAGACGGTACACACTGCCCATACGGCAATCTCGAAGCCCGATGGCGCAGGGAGCGGCAGCGTTATGTCGATCGATCCCGAAGGGTACAACATCTATAGTGTCGTGATAGAGAGCGACAGGATCATGCTCTTAGTTAATGATCAACTCTGTCACACTTATGTCAGGAAACAGGGTGACGAAGAGCAGTTTCGGTATCCCCTTTACCTTATCCTCTCAGCTCAGATGGGGGGATCCTGGGTAGGCGAACCGGTACCGCCGGCGCATCCCCTCACGCTGGAGATAGACTACATCCGCCACTATATGCCCCTGAGTGCTGAGTAAGGCCACTTCTGTGGCAAGACGTTACAAAATAGTACCTTTGTTGTGGTTCGAGCCGATCGGTTCGGACGACTACGTTTGGCAATTAGAACTATTAGGATAATATAGAAAGACATGAGTAAGCTCGTTGGAAATCTGATCCCTCGCACCTTCTTCATCACCAAGGGCAGCGGGGAGTCTGACCTGGAGATGCATGCCGGGTCTTATCACATGGCCCTGCATGATGCCGGGATCTGTGACTTCAATATCATGACCTACTCGTCTGTCATCCCGGCCACGGCAGTCCTCACCACGATGGATGAGATCGACCTGCCCCCCTTTGGGTCCGAGATGAAGACGATCATGGCGGTGTCTCACGGTACGCAGGACGAGTTTGTATCCGCCGGCGTGGTTTACTCGTGGATGTACAGCGACGAGAATTTTGACCACAAGGTCGGAGGTCTCGTATGCGAGGTGAGCGGTCGCTACCTGATCGAGGAGCTGGAGAGCCGTCTCACTCGCGTGATCACCGACCTGCACGACAAGACCTACTCGCAGTACTTCCTCGGTGAGCTCAATTTCGTCACCGAGGGCATCACTATCGAGAAGCGGTACGGCACGGCGCTCGCCGGACTCTGCTTCATCGACTTCGAGCAGCCGGAGATCAAGGAGGCTAAGTAACTATCTGAATGAGTAATGGATCGAGACTGTCGGGACTTTGCAAGGGGTATCGGCGGGCTCGGTCTTTTGATACATACCTGATATGTCGTACTTCAATCAACTGACACAGCGCCGCCACAGCATACGCAAGTATAGCACCAAGGAGATCGATCCTGATCTCCTGACCGATATCGTGGAGTGTGCACTCCAGGCGCCCACATCGAGGAATAGTCAGAGTGTCCGACTGATAGTCGTGGACGATCCCGAGACGATCCGGTCGCTGAGTGGCATTAGGGAGCATGGCTCCGCCTTCGTGGCAGGTGCCTCGGTGGTGATCGCCGTCTGTGCTGATACCACCGTGACACGCCGTCCTCTCGCGGATACGGCAATAGCAGCATCGTACCTCCAGCTGGCAGCCACCTCCAACAACCTCGCCAGCTGCTGGTGCCATGTGGAGGATACGCCCGGTGCTGTCGACGAGACGGCTCAGGAGACTGTACACAAGCTGCTGGATCTGCCGGAGTCCTACCTCTGCCACTGTCTTATCGCCCTCGGGATCCCCGAGGATGCCGATCAGCTGGAGCCGGTGGAGCGCACCCTGCCGTGGGAGCATGTCTACGTCGGGCATTACTCGACCGAAGAGGAGAAAGAGTAACTTCGGTGACTACACCCCAAGAGCCCCACACCTTTGCGATCATGGGAAGCGGCAACGTCGCCTCTCATCTCGCCCCTTCTCTTACTCGGGCTGGCTGGCGCTGTCGGGCGGTATGGAGTCGCTCGGGGGAGCATGCCGCTGATCTGGCATCTAAAGTAGGAGCCGAGAGCACCTCCGACTGTGCCTACTTCTATCGCCTTCTACAGGAAGACCCATCTATAGAATTACTCCTGCTCTGTCTGACTGACGATGGGCTGTCGGAAGTGGCAAAGAAACTCCCACAGGAGCTCACGGCTACAGTGGTCCACACCTCCGGAAGCACTCCGATGAGCGTCCTTTCCGGGGTTTCTTCGTATGGGGTTCTCTACCCACTCCAGACGTTCTCCAAGTCGAGGACACTGGATATGTCTCGGATCCCCCTACTCTTAGAGTGGAGCGACCCGAAGGCAGAGAGTCTCCTTCGGGCGCTCGCTGATGCGGTCGGAAGCGAGGATGTGCGCCAAGTGACCTCTGAGGAGCGCGGAAGGCTCCACCTGGCGGCCTGCTTCGGCTGCAACTTTGTCAATCACCTGCTGGCTGTGGCGCAGGACCTACTGCAAGAGACACCGCTATCCCTCAGCGATATGCGTCCACTCATCGAGGAGACGATCTCCAAGGCGATGGCATCAGACGATCCTGCCACATTACAGACCGGACCTGCAATTCGGGACGACGTGTCCACACTGCAGAGGCATCAGGCTCTCCTAAATGGGGATCCCCGTCTGACCGCAATCTATCAACTGATGACCCACTCCATCCAAGAGAGAGCTGAGAAATCATGAGCAAATTTTCCCAAGACCTGTCCGGCTTCAAGGCGGTCGTCTTCGATATTGATGGTGTCCTCTCCGGGAGGACTGTAGCGATGAATGATCGGGGCGAACTGATCCGCACCACCAACGTCCACGATGGCTATGCCATGAGACTGGCCTCTCGCGCGGGCATCATCCTGGGCATCATCACCGGAGGACATGGTGATGAGATCCGAAATCGCTTTGAGCCCATAGGTGTTAAGTACATCTACGAGCGGTGTCACCGTAAGGCTGAGAAGCTTATGGAGCTCTGCCTGACCGCTCAGATAGAACCGTCTGAAGTGATCTACTGTGGCGATGACCTGATCGACATCCCTGCGATGCGTCTAGCGGGCTACAGTGTTGCGCCGTCCGATGCAGCGGAGGATGTGCTGATGGTGGCGGATCACGTTTGCGCCGTCGCCGGCGGTCAAGGCGTGGCGCGAGAAGTGCTGGAGGAGATGCTTCGTGCTCGGGGTGAATGGGGCATCGTCACGGATCTACCCACTTTCTGACCCCCTACCGACGCATGAGACATCTAATACTTGGATCGGCCTCTCCGAGGCGCAGGGAGCTCCTGCAGCGATTAGGCATCGAGGACCTGGAGATTCGTCCCGCCAATGTCGACGAGCCTCATCCTGAGGAGGTAGCTCCTAAGGATATGGCACTCTTCCTCGCCCGACACAAGGCTGACGCTCTGCTACCCGGACTGTCGGAGGGGGACCTCCTCCTGACGGCTGACACGGTGGTCCTGCTGGATGATCAGATACTGGACAAGCCGGTGTCCGAGGAGGATGCGCGAGACCACCTCCGTCGCCTCTCCGGCAGATCACACCGCGTGATCACAGGGCTGGTGCTTACGGACGGCACGCAGACGATAGAGCGAAGCGTGGAGACCGAGGTCTCCTTTGCCCCGCTGACTGAGGACGACATCACCTACTACATCCGCCACTGCCACGTCATGGATAAGGCGGGTGGCTACGGCATCCAGGACTGGATCGGTCTCGCCGCCGTTGAGCGGATCAATGGATCATATACTAATGTGATGGGACTGCCTACGGCTGAGGTCTACGGCGCACTGTCTCACTTTTTGTAATACAATATCATGAGAAAGATCTACAACGCACTGACCGCACTCTTCATGCTCCTCGCTGTGGGAGCTGTCGTCCTCTACTTCGCCATACCGCAGGACAAGACCTGGTTCTTCATCGTCGGCGGCGTGGCCATCGTCCTCCGCCTCGGGCAGTATATCTGGAAACTCCTGCATCCGGTCCGTCGGCGGAGGTCTTCTGACCTCTAAGACAAACACCCGTCTCTCTGTATGAGAGGCGGGTGTTTGTTTTTTGCCAACGCTCTGTCAGTGCTTCCCGATACAGAAGAGGATATGCTCGATCTCCTTGTCCATCACCGGCACCGGGAGACAGTAATACCGGGAGAAGGCAGGATTGAGCGCCACTAAGTACATACTCTTCACCTCGATGCCGTAACCTGCCTGAAGGATGTGCCGGTAGAGGTTTTGCTGCAGACAGCCGATCACGTACGGCGTGCTGTAAAGGTGCTCCAGCCCATTGAGACCGGGCGAGTGGGGATTGTAGGTATTGGGCACAAAGTCATACCCGTCCTCCTTGCCCATCCTGCGGCTTCGCTTCCAGTCGAAGAGGACGAAGTCTCCATTGTAGTCCTGAGCCAGCAGATCCAGCGTCCCCGCGAGATTGTACTCTCGCTCAAAGATCTGCCACTCCGTACGGAAGGGCGTGGGACGAACCTCATCAAAGAACTGCTCAAAGGCCTTCATCTCGCTCTCGATCGAGAGGTGCTGCCTGCTATTGTCCTCCAGAGTAATGTCAAAGGAGTGCTCGACCGGCTGCTTGAGGAGACTACGCTCGATCTGCTCATGCATAAAGGTTCCCAGGTGACGCGCCAGAAGCCCGTTATGCTCCCATAGATCCAGCTGCTGCTGGACAGTCGTCCCGAGAGTACGAGACTTGTACTCCGCCCATGAGCGGACGTTAAATGGTGGGAAAAAGGAGGAGATGAGATTGGTCACCGAATGGAGCTTCTCCCCCGTATCCGCATAGGTGTACTCGTGGCACTCAGGGTCGAAGAGTATTTTATCATCCTTTGGAGAGGCGTTCAGTGTATTGAAGTCCTCAGGATAGTTTCTTGCATTCATATTGTCTCGCTGATATAGGTCTCCAGTTGAGTCAAAAAGGGACTCGTCTGACTTACCCTCCGGGCAAATTTAAGATTATTGCCACTCTCTGCCAAGTCCCTTGACATTTTATCACTATTTCTCAGCCTCATCAATTCCTGCAACCCTGCACCCTGGGACTAAACCCGGTATTAGTCATCACTATTACCGGGTTTAGTGATCACTAATACCGGGTTTAGAATTCACCGAACTCTATCCAGCTCGATACGATACTCCCCGGCACTGGGGATCCCCGCTTCCTAACACTCAGTGCGCCCGCAAGGGGGCGAGGTCTCGGATTAATTCTTAGGCATCGGTCGAGCCACGAAGTGTCGTCGGCCAATATACGAGAGTTCACTCCGTAACCCGACCGCTTGCGGATGACGCTTCATTGGAGATGACCGATAATAATGGAGAAACCACCCACTCTTTTAGGATCAGCAACTCTGACAAACATCAGATCCTTTACCGTAAAACTCAAATATATCAGCCCTGCCTGCGGGGAGCTATTACTCAAAAATGTCAGTTAATAGAGCTATATTTGTCTTCCGATGACCTTTTCGATGAGGTCTATCAGGATAGACACTGAGTACCACCTTAACAAACAACCGTATGAAGTCAAAGATATTAGGTCTCGCCATAAGTGCCCTCTTCACCATGGGAGCGGGGGCACAGACCTTCATGGAGTGGCAGGATCCGGCTGTCAACGAGATCAACCGCCTGCCGATGAGGGCACGCTTCTTCCCCTATGCGTCTGAGCAAGAGGCGAGGGTGGATAATCCTCTACGCTCCAGTCGCACCCTGTCGCTCGAGGGCGACTGGAAGTTTGCTGCCACTAAGGATGTCAAGGGATACCCCAACGACTTTATGAAGCCGGGCTTCGATGACAGCAGCTGGCGGACGATGCCTGTCCCGGGACTGTGGGAGAAAAACGGCGTCTGCGATCCGATGTACCTCAATGTCGGCTACCCCTGGCGCGGACACTTCAAGAATCAGCCTCTCGCCATAGAGCCGGTACCCTACAAGGACAATATCGTTGGCTCCTACCGTCGTGAGATCGTGGTGCCTGCAGACTGGAGCGGCGAGGAGGTCACGCTCTACATCGGCGCGGTCAGCTCTTGCGCCTATGTCTGGGTCAATGGCGACTTCGTGGGCTACACGGAGGACGGGAGACTGGAGGCGGAGTTTGACGTCACCCCGTTTATCAAGCCGGGGGAGACGAATACGATCGCCTTCCGCGTCTTCCGCTGGTGCGATGGGACATACCTGGAGGATCAGGA
>NZ_CAKRLH010000001.1 GCF_934359325.1 uncultured Porphyromonas sp. | reverse complement strand
TCTCCAGGACACGTTTCAGATTTCTCATACTTTCATTACATCTCTAACCACATCTTCCCCACCGACAATACCTGGTGAAGGGAGTGGATACGGAACTCAGACGCACCTATGGGCAAAAGGTTAAATCTGTCCCGACACATTTTGGGGAAAGTGCATCTTACTCCGCTTTTGTGGGTATGCGTGAATACCTGTACCTTTGTCAGGTATAGGAAGATAATGTAATCGCACATATATATAATGAGTATACAGACAGAGAAGATCAGGGCACTCATCGAGCGAAGGGAGCAGATGCTCCTTGGAGGGGGCGAGGCTGCGGTGGAGAAGCAGCACAGCCGCCACAAGCTTACCGCTCGTGAGCGGATCGAGAGGCTCCTGGATCCCGGCACATTTGAAGAGCTGGGGACCTACGTTCGTCATCACAATACCAACTTTGGGGCTGATAAGAAGGTCTACGACGGCGACTCGGTCGTCACCGGGAGTGGTCTCGTGGATGGTCGTTTGGTCTATGTCTATGCGCAGGACTTCACCGCCTTTGCCGGCACCTGCGGATACATGCACGCTCGTAAGATCTGCGAGGTACAGCAGCTGGCTATGAAGGTCGGAGCACCCATCATCGGTATCAACGACTCCGGCGGAGCGCGCATCCAAGAGGGAGTCAATTCGCTTGCCGGCTATGGCGAACTCTTTGAGAATAACATCCTCGCCTCGGGCGTGGTGCCGCAGATCTCCGGGATCTTCGGTCCCTGTGCCGGAGGAGCAGTCTACTCCCCAGCACTGACCGACTTCAATATCATGGTCTCCGGCACGAGCTACATGTTCCTCACCGGACCGAAGGTGGTAAAAACGGTGACCAATGAGGAGGTGACTGCTGAGGAGCTCGGTGGAGCCTCCGTCCACACCCGCAAGAGCGGCGTGGCGCACTTCGCGGTGGAGAGCGACGAGGAGGGTCTGGAGCTGATGCGTCACCTGCTGAGCTTCCTTCCGTCCAATAATATGGAAGAGGCGCCTCGCATCGCTTCGTCCGACCCGGTCGATCGTGACCTGTCGGTGCTGAATGAGCTGATCCCTGACAACCCCAATACGGCATACGACATGTATGAGGTGATCGGTCAGATCGTCGATGGAGGTGAGTTCCTCGAAGTACAGCGGGACTTTGCCCGCAGCATCATCATCGGCTTTGCCCGCATCGACGGGCGGAGTGTCGGCATTGTCGCCAATCAGCCCGCAGCCGCCGCCGGTGTGCTAGACGTCAATTCGTCCCGTAAGGGCGCCCGCTTCGTCCGCTTCTGCGATGCGTTCAATATCCCGATCGTCAGCCTCGTCGATGTACCCGGATTCCTCCCCGGCACCGGTCAGGAGTACAATGCCGTGATCACCAACGGCGCCAAGCTCCTCTATGCCTATGGCGAAGCGACAGTCCCCAAGATCACCGTCATCACCCGCAAGGCGTACGGTGGTGCCTACATCGTGATGGGGTCGAAGCACCTCCGTGCCGACATCAATCTCGCCTGGCCCTCCGCCGAGATTGCCGTCATGGGTCCCGATGGAGCAGTGGAGATACTCTACGGTAAGGCTCTCAGGGAGGCGGAGGATCCGGCGGCGCTCAAGGAAGAGCACATCCGGGAGTATAGGGAGAAATTTGCCAACCCCTACTACGCCGCCTCATACGGATTTATCGACGATGTGATCGTCCCCGATGAGACCCGGAAGCGCATTGCCCGAGCTCTGCGTGACCTCCGCAATAAGCGCCAGGAGCTGCCGGCGAAGAAGCACGATAACATTCCCCTCTGATTATGGATACTCAGCACTATGACCCCTCCATCGAGGCGCTGCTCTCTCTCGGTCAGGCGATCGACGCGGCGCGAGGTGAGGTGGTGACGGCGATCGCACTGGCGCTGGCTGACTACGGTCGGAGCGTCGAGACCTCCGCTCTCTGCGATGAGGAGAGTGGTGAGCGGCGATCGGGCTGGTCCGACAAGTCGCTCACGATGCGCCGTCGCCCCTGGTAAGGACTTACTATCACACAAGAGACCTATGAAGCAATACCGATACACCATCAATGGCCACCCCTACGAGGTGACGATCCACTCTGCCGACGAGGAGACGGCTGAGGTGGAGGTGAATGGACACCACTACACCGTCAGGCTCGGTGATGAGTCTGCCCCCGCACCCGCTCGGCAGACCCCTAAGCCTCAGCCAGAGCCGACTGTGAGTGCGACACCTGCCGCAGAGGTACCTAAGGAGAAGCCCGCTGCTGCTGCACCGGAGAGTCAGCCCAAGCGTGCCTCCGGCGGTCGTGAGGTGATCGCCCCGCTTCCCGGACTGATCCGTGAGGTGCTGGTCAAGGAGGGGGATAAGGTAAAAAAGGGTCAGAAGATCATGATCCTCGAGGCTATGAAGATGGAGAATGAGATCAATGCCGACAGCGATGGCACGATCACCTCTCTCCTTGTCGCCAATGGAGACTCCGTCCAGGGCGGCGATCCGCTCGCCACGATAGGCTGAGAGACCTCATCGGATCCTCTGAAGCGGTCCGCTGTATGACGAATGGGGCGATCCTTTTTCCTAAATTAGGGGAAGCGTCCCAAGGTCGGCGCCGTAAAAAGAGGGCTTTTTCGCTGAGAATCTTTACCTTTGTACGATTTTAGGGAGGGAACGCTGAGATTTTAGATAACCCGGCCGGCAATCCCGCCAGCCGACAAGACGTAAAAGTATGAACGTAATCACAAAGACCATCACTCTGCCCGATGGTCGTGAGATCACGATCGAGACAGGCAAGCTTGCCAAGCAGGCTGATGGCTCCGTGGTTGTACGCATGGGCAAGACCGTGCTCCTGGCGACGGTAGTCGCTGCCGAGGAGGCACGTCCGGGCGTAGACTTTATGCCCCTCCAGGTAGAGTATAAGGAGAAGTTCTCCGCCGATGGCCGCTTCCCCGGTGGCTTTACCCGTCGTGAGGGACGTATGTCGGATCATGAGATCCTGATCGCACGACTGATCGACCGCGCCTTGCGCCCCCTCTTCCCCGAGGACTATCACTGCGAGGTCTACGTGCAGATCATCCTCTTCAGTGGGGACCCCAATGAGCTCCCCGACCAGCTGGCCGGACTGGCAGCCTCTGCCGCCATGGCAGTCAGCACCGTCCCCTTCGATGAGGTACTCTCTGAGGTGCGGGTGATCCGTCTCGACGGCGAGTGGGTGATCAATCCGACACTCGACCAGCTCAATCGTGCCGATATCGATCTGATGGTCGGCGCGACGGAGAAGAACATCATGATGGTCGAGGGTGAGATGAAGGAGGTGCCCGAGAGCGACATGATCGAGGCGATCAAGCAGGCTCACGAGGCGATCAAGGTACAGTGCCGCGTGCAGAACGAGCTGGCCCGCGAGGTAGGCTCCGACGTCAAGCGCACCTACGAGGGTGACGCGCAGGATCCCGAGCTGGACAAGAAGATCTACGACAGCTGCTACGACAAGCTCTTCGAGATCGCCATGTCAGCGGATAACGACAAGCACTCCCGCTCTCGTCGCTTCACTGAGGTGGGTAAGGAGTTTAAGGCTCAGTACAGCGAGGAGGAGCTCGAGGAGCTGGAGCCGCTGATCAATCGCTACTACGATAAGTACGTCAAGCTGGCGGTACGTACCGCTGTGCTCGACCATCATCAGCGTCTCGACGGTCGCGGTCTCGAGGATGTGCGTCCTATCTGGACGGAGGTGGACTGCCTCCCCGCACCTCACGGATCCGCCATCTTCACCCGCGGAGAGACCCAGGCACTCGCCACGGTCACCCTCGGTACCAAGGACGATGAGAAGCTGGTCGATGACGCCCTCTTCCAGGGCAAGGAGCGCTTCCTCCTTCACTACAATTTCCCGCCCTTCAGCACCGGAGAGGCCTCTCGTCCCAAGGGTGTCAGCCGCCGAGAGATCGGTCACGGCAATCTCGCCATGCGTGCCCTCCACGGTATGATCCCCGAGGACTACCCCTACACCATCCGCGTGATGAGCGACATCCTGGAGAGCAACGGATCCTCCTCCATGGCTACGGTCTGCGCCGGTACGCTGGCGCTGGAGGATGCCGGTGTGCCGATGATCCGTCCCGTCTCCGGTGTCGCCATGGGTATGATGAGCGAGGGAGACAAGAAGGCGGTCCTCACCGACATCCTCGGTGATGAGGACCACATGGGAGATATGGACTTCAAGGTGACCGGTACCCGCGAGGGCATCACCGCCACCCAGATGGATATCAAGATCGACGGACTGAGCTACGAGGTGCTGGCACAGGCCCTCGAGCAGGCACGTCGCGCCCGCTTCCACATCCTCGACATCATCGAGAGCACCATCCCCGGACCTCGTCCCGAGCTGAAGCCTCAGACGCCCCGCATGGAGCAGATGGAGGTGCCGAAGGAGTTCATCGGCCCGATCATCGGCCCCGGCGGTAAGATCATCCAGGGCATGCAGGAGGAGTCCGGTGCTCAGATCAATATCGAGGAGGACACCGAGCGCGGTGTCGGCGTGATCCAGATCGCTGCGTCCAATAAGGAGGCGATCACTCGCGCCCTTGAGATGATCAATCGCATCGTCGTCATCCCCGAGGTGGGTGAGACCTACGAGGGTACCATCAAGAGCGTGATGCCCTATGGTGTCTTCGTCGAGTTTATGCCCGGCAAGGAGGGTCTACTCCATATCTCCGAGTGGGACTGGAAGTACTTCGGCAACATCGAGGAGACCGGTGCCGCAGAGGGACAGAAGCTGCAGGTGAAGCTCCTCGAGGTCGATCCCAAGACCGGCAAGTTCCGCCTCTCTCGCCGTGCTCTGATCGAGAAGCCTGAGGGCTACGAGGAGCAGTCCGAGCGTCCCCGTGAGCGCCGTCGTGGCCGTGAGGAGCGTGACGGAGAGGGTCGCCGTGGCGAGCGTCGCCGCAACCCTCGTCGTGAGGAGCGCAACTCTGATGACAATGACAGCGAGGAGCAACGTCCCTCTGATGAGGAGCGTCCGCGCCACCAGGAGCGCCGTCGCAATCCCCGCCGTGAGGAGCGCGAAGAGGAGCCCCGTCGCGAGGAGCGTGAGGAGGAGCCGAAGCGTGAGCCAAAGTCCTCTGATGACAAGCCCGGGAGCCCGGCTGACTTCTTCAAGCAGTTTGGTCAGTTCTGATCAGTAACCCCTACTTAATATGCAGCGAGCCGAGTGCGATCCTTTCGTCCTCGGCTCGCCTGCTCTATATGCATAATGTCGTGATCGTGATGCAAAGTACCTCTCGGTCTTCCTTTGTCTCACGACTGAGACAACACCACAGACTACTCTTGGTATGAATTACTACGCTCTGATCCCACTCGCTCTGTCGCTCGTCTACTTCCTCGGAAGACTCTATGGGCGTACAGCTCACGACAGGACCTACTACTGCTCGTTTCATGAGCTCTTCTTACTCCTCACCGCTGTCTACATAGCACCATTGGGAGGTGTCTCGGTGGCTTTGACGCTCGGGGCACTACTTGTGGCACTGGTAGCGATCTTCCTCCTTCGCTGGTTCGTGGGTGATAAGGGACTACTACCGACAGGGCAGCTTCTTAGGAGGAGCTATCCTTGGCTCTACCGTTTTTGTACGGCTGTAAAAAGCGGGGCCTTCATCTGCCTGACCCCGTACTTTCTACCCGGACCTCTTTACAACCTACTATTGGTGATTGTCCCCCTTGTGGTCGTCCTCGTGGAGCGACTCTCGCTCTATTGGATCCACAAGAGGTCAGCATAAGTCTCAGGAGTGAAACCCGGATACCGATAGTCCGACTGACCTCCTCGGGCAGTTCTGTCCCTTTTATGCAGCGAGCCGAGTGCGAACCCTTCGCCCTCGGCTCGTTTTTTTTTTGCGCCCTCTCGAAGCACTTTATACCCCCTCCGACCAAGGGACGCATTAGAGTGGTACAGAAGCCCCTCAACTCATTGTGAAGAGTGGGGAACGAAGCACCCCTTGTGGGTGCCCGTTTTTTTAGCCACGTGGTCGAGGGGCCTAGCCCCGAAGACCCGTGGACCAGGCAACACAAGCAATCCCGCGACCCCGCCAGGGTGTCGCACTCATTGCCAGACTGGTGAGTGCGACACCCTGGCGGGGTCGTATATCTTTATCGGGGTCCTCTTTCCCGCGGTCTTCGGCACTTCGTGCCTCGACACGCGGACTAAACAGCGAAGATCCCTCCGTGGCTTCCCCCCTGCGGGATCAGCAGGCGGGAGCATCAGGCGATATAACAGCGTGGCAGGCGGAGAGGCACCTCGAAGAGGTTCGTCCTGCGTGGACCGGATGGCCTGCCGGGTCTGATCTTAGAGGCGTACGATACGCAACGTCACTATGTCTTCACTGCTCTCGGGATGACTACAGAAGTGCCTGGCAAGGTGGGGATTCATATCTTCACCAAAAATGATCTGAGTGAATTCTCGCGAGAGAAATATCTTCACTTTCGGTGGAAGCGTATGAATGAACATCAAGATCCCTCTGAGAAGCTACGTACTGCCGGCATCATCAAGTCGAAGAGAAGACAAGAGAAGCCGGAGGAGACGATCTGCCAGTACTACGACTTTGAGGAAACCGACTATCCGCATGTGATGAACTTGTGATAGGTAGGTTTTTGACGGTTGTCAAAATATATTCGCAACTAACTTGCCGTATTTTTTTGTGTTGTCAATTATAATAGTTACTATTGTATGCTCGCTTAAGCCAGACGGGATAGGCTTTCTGGTCCAATGGATCTCTGTGACGTGAGCAGACGAAGACTGTCTCTTGCGATGCCCGCTCTTAGGCGACAATGCTTAACCTTATAACACTTAACATCATGTTACAACTCAATCCACATGAGCTCCTCCACCTTAGAGGAGGCTCCGCTTCTGCCTCGTGGAATTGCGCGCAGCTCCTTCAGTATGAGGCAGCTACTCACAAAAAGTCTTCTAACGAAAAGTGGGAAGATGAGTATTGGGATGACTGGGGTCGGCGTTTTGAGGAATGCGCAGAGAGTCTTCAATGATTACTGTGAGCATTCTTAACAAAATCTGAGAATTGTAGAAGGTGTGCATCTCGTGGTTTGATCGACATTCCTGAGATTGCACCTCTTCTACTTTATTTCTATTGGCTTATGAATAAAAGATTGATAATCCTGACTGTCGTATTTTTCTGTTTTTCTCCACGTTCGGTAGCTCAGATCATCAAGGACTACAGCGATGCGGAGCTGGAGGTGTACTACAATAAGCACTTAGAGATAGACACCACGCAGATGGGTGCCCAGGCGCAGGACACCAAAATGTCGCTTCGTATCGGGGGTGGTCATGCCCTCTTCGCCTCGACTAAACGAATGTGGGCTGACTCACTGAGGACGTACAACTTTGCGCTACACGAGACACTTTACTACAAGCTCAATCCTATAGGTGGCAATCAGCCGTGGAGACCCTTGGGTAGTGCGGAGGGAGAGTATCTCTTCAAGAATATGCCGGAGGGGAAGAATACGGTATACCATAATTTTGGCTTTGACAACTATGTATACGCGGAGGATATCGAGCCGCAGGAGTGGCTCCTCGGTGACAGCGTCCGTTCGATCCTCGGGTACGAGTGCCGACTGGCGGAATGTGACTACCGCGGTCGTCACTGGATTGCCTGGTATGCTCCTGAGATTGCGGTGTCGGAGGGTCCGTGGAAGCTGGGTGGGCTGCCGGGTCTGATACTGGAGGCGTACGACTCGAGGCGTCACTATGTCTTCACTGCCCTCGGGATGACTACAGAGGTGCCTGGCAAGGTGGGAATTCACATCTTCTCCAAGAGTGATCTGAGTGAAATCTCGCGAGAGAAATATCTTCACTTTCGGTGGAAGCGTATGAATGAACATCAAGATCCCTCTGAGAAGCTCCGTGCTGCCGGCATCATCGAGTCTAAGAAGAAGCAGGAGGAGTCAGTCGAGACGGTCTACTCACACTATGACTTTGAGGAGACTGACTACCCGCATACGATGGATCTGCAGAAGAAGTAAGTCCTGATAGGGATTGTAGGTGGTTTTACGGCGAGTGACAATGACCAGTGGTCTTAATACGTTTTTAAGTCATATATACGTATGATCGAGGAAGCCCTTTACCTACTGAAGGTCTATCGCTCGGAAGTACCGAGCCGAGTGTTTCGCCTAGCTCTGGAGACCTCGCCGTTTTACCCCTCCGCACTGTCTCTTGAGCGAACATTCTCGTTCTTCGGCCTTAATGTTATGGTCGGGAAGGCAAGTATGAATGATCTTGACCGCATGCCTCCTTATTTTCTTGCCTTTGTGGACGTGAATGGAAGTGCCGAGACGATCCTGATCCACCGAAAGGTCTCGGGTGCATTGGAGCTGTATCACTCTGCCGATCGCACCTTTAGGGATCTGCCTTACGACGAGCTTAAGAGGGTGTGGAGGGGCTACGTGCTCTACATTACCGATGAGCCCTCCGGATCCATTCGCCGGATCGGTGAGAGACCACTCAAGATGACGGTACTCATTCTTGTATTTCTCTCAGCACTTACAGTCTGTGTTATTGAAGAAGGTCTGTTTCTTGGGCTGTCGGTTGTTGGCTTGTGGCTTGGGCTTAGTCTTCTCTATGCCCAGAATGGTAGTCCTCCTCCATTCTGTAAGGTCGGCTCCCAAGTCGATTGTCGCGAAGTAGGTGACTCTCGGTACTCCAAGATACTTGGGGTGCCACTAAGTGTGTATGCTACAGCTTTCTTCGCATATGTTTTGGTGACGCGCTTGTTCCTCTTTCTTGGTGACGTAGATCCCGCAGTCCATTATCACCTTATCGGCAACATCTTGCTTTTGGTCTCGCCCTTTGTGGTGGGGTACTCCCTCTTCGCCCAGTGTAGGGTCGGTAAGGTCTGTCTATACTGTTTCGGTATCCTTTGTGTCATTATTGCGATGGGGTTATCTCAGCCTGTCTGCTCCCGGGTAGGTGTTGGACTGCTGATTTCAGAGATCGTAGCGTATTTGCTGTCGTTAGCTCTTGTGTATCTGGTTAGTGCTCTGATGACCTCTCGCGGAGAAGTCTTACTCCATAAGACTCAATCCTATCGCAGGCTGAGAGCCGCAACTTCCGTGTCTCACTTCGCACACTTCCCATATAAAGCAGAAAGGGGTACTCTGCGGCTCTATCTGTCTCCGCGATGCAGAGCATGTCGGGGAGTCATACGAGACCTTAGGGATGTCTCGCGGCTTACGTCGGGACGGATACGGATGAGTATACGACTGATCCAGGGCAGTGATGATGGGGAGAGAGCATTTCGCTGCATGCTCAATGAACTAAAAGTGAGCTCAGAATACGTCTCGATGGACACAAAAACACTAAGTAAGAGTGAGGGGATCAAGGTGGAGAGAGTCCCCCTTATGGCAGTGGATGAGTGGATCCTACCTGAGGGTACAGACCTCCTCAGTGCTGCTCTTATTGTATGGGATAAAGATTATTATAACATAGCATGAGATCACTACTGACTGATATTATCCTCCATTCGCTTCTCCTCTTGGTGCTGCCGATGACGGCGGCTGCGCAGGTGCGCGGACGGGTCATCAGCGCCTCGGACGGGGAGCCCCTCCCCGGGGCAACCATCCTCCTGGAGAGTGCCTCGAGGAAGCACCTCGCCTACTGCATCGCGGGGAGCGATGGGCAGTTTTCGTTCAAGTCCATGCCCGATGGTGCGGCGCAGATCTCCGTCTCCCTGATGAGCTATGCCACTGAGCGGATCCCGCTGGAGGGGGCCTCCTTCCCCCTCACCATTCGCCTGAGGGAGGAGGCGTTTCAGCTGAAGGAGGTGGCGGTCCAGGCGAAGAGTATCATCGCCGACGGGGACACGGTGACCTACCTAGTCTCCTCTTTTTCCCAGAAGAGTGATCGGAACATCGGTGATGTGCTTAAGCGGATGCCGGGACTCCAGGTGGAGTCCTCCGGGAAGGTACTCTATCAGGGCAAGGAGATCAATCGCTTCTATATCGAGGGGCAGGATCTCCTCGGGAGCAAGTACGGTGTCGCCACGAAGGGGGTCTCTCCGGACGACATCGGTGCCGTGGAGGTGATGGAGAATCATCAGCCGATGCAGGTGCTGCAGGGGATCTCTCTCTCGGATCAGGCGGCGCTAAATCTGAAGCTCAAGGAGGGGCGCAAGTCTGCCTGGCTGATCCACGGCTCTGCCGGCGGCGGGTATATGAGATCTCCCCGACAGGGGCTGTGGCAGGGGGATGTCTTTGCACTCCGTGCCTCCGCAGCGACCCAGACACTCCTCTCGCTCAAGGGGAATAACACCGGACTCGACTTCTCCGAGGAGCAGATGGAGTTTGGCCTCTCTCCTCGTGCCACCGCCCTCCACACGCCCCTGGAGCTGAGTCTCCTCCCGGCGGTCTCACTCCTCCCTAAGCGTACCCTGCTCAATCAGGGGGGCATCACTTCCGTCAATCATATGTGGAGCGTCACCCCTACTCTCCAGGCGCGCGTGATGGGAGACTACCTCGAGGATCATCGCACCGCCTCGGGTGAGGTGAGGACTACCTACCTCAGCCCGACGGGGGATCGGGAGCTCGTAGAGAGGCGGGACGACCGCTCCACGCACAGGATGCTGCGCGGTCGTCTCGTGCTGGAGGCCAATCAGCCCTCCTATTATCTCAGCAACACTGCCAGGGTGCAGCTGGATAAGGAGCGCCCAGACCTGCATACCTCGGGGACCTTTACCAATAGACAGGTCGGCGAAGTCTCTGACCTCTACCTCTCCAATGACCTCCGGTGCATCCGACGGATCTCGGGGGATCACCTTCTCTTCCTCCAAAGTCAAAACGAGTGGGAGTCTCTGCCCTCTCAGCTCCATCTGATGAGTGGAGGAGAGGAGGGCACCGAGCTTATAAGAGATCGCGCCCTGGCGACGAAGGAGAGTCTCTCCTACGACTACCTCCTCGGACAGGTCTATATAGGCGTGGAGGCGGGCGTGAGAGGGCTCTTCCGTCGACTTGAGAGTGAGGAGGCGGGTGCCCTCCCCGTAGATATCACCGCTGCGCAGCGATTGGACCTGATGGCGGTCTCCCTATCGCCTAAGCTGAAGTGGCATCGGCAGACCACCGAGGTGACACTCGGACTACCTCTGGAGTACAGCCACTATGCCTTCGGACCGGCTCGTCCCTCGATCCGGTACGTCCTCCTGTCCCCCTCCCTCTCCCTGACGACGAGACCTCTCTATGGTCTCTCGCTCTCTCTCCGAGCCGGAGGGGGAAGAAGTCCGATCGTGCCGGGGGATCTCTTCGAGGGCCAGTGGATGACCGACTACCGGACCGTCTCTACGGGGTATGAGGAGATGGTCCTCAAGCCCTCCTACAGGATCTCCGCCTCCGCCTCCTACCGTGACCTCTCGAGAGGGCTCTTCTCGCACCTGATGATCCTGCATCATGGGGGAGAGTCGCCCTATAAGACTCGCCGAGTGCTGGAGGACGGCGGGCTGATACGTCTCTATAACGACAAGGAGCACAGTCGGATGCGGTCGACCATGGTGAGTGGTCGAGTCAATCTCGCCATCGGTGCCATCCACGGTGGTGGCTCCCTCATGACGGTCTACTCGCACACGACCAGAGAGGCTATTGCTGAGGAGGTGCCTATACGCTTCGGAACCAACCTCCTGACCGTCAAGGGGATGCTCAACTCAAACATCACCTCTCGACTCTTCCTCCTCTACGAGATGAGCTACAGCGGTAGTCGACTCTCCCTTCCCGTGGGGGACCGAAAGCCCACTCGGCTCTATGGCATGACTCATGCACTCGAGGCAACCTATACTCCCGCCGACCCACTCACTATGACCCTCCGTGGGGAGTACTACCGATCTCGGATCACCTCCGACCTGACGAAACAGATGGTGATGATGGATCTCGATCTCACCTGGAGCGTCAGTCGACGGATTGAGCTGGAGGCCGGGCTGCACAATCTACTGAATAACGACCGCTGGGACTACACCACATATGGACTCCTGACTCGTCAGACCGTAAGTCGACAGCTCCGCGGCCGCTCCCTCCTCCTCACCCTCCGTGTCAAGTGACTTCGCAAGCTCGCACCGTCCCCCCCCCATCTCAGTATGCCGATCAGCAACCCTTCCTCTCACGGCTCACCATCTCCCGGATGTATACGACTGTCACAAGTGCAAGTTGTTCCCGATTTGTGATTATTGTACAGAGCGCAAGCTTAGGATGATACGTAAGTCTGGACATTTCAATGAATGCTCTGATGAATTGAAAGAGGAAATATTATCAAGACGGCTTTCAAGTGTGATGAGCTAATATGAAAACCATTGATCAGATCCGATGGGTGATCGTCCTGCTGGCTGCATGGATCACTATCTCTACCATAAGCGCACAGGAGATCCGGGGCGTTACCCTGCGCGAGGATGGTAACCCTGTCCCCTACGTGGGTGTCGTCCTCCGCACGACTGCCGACTCTACCCTCATAGCCGGCACCTATAGCGATGAGGAGGGGCGCTTTGTGCTGACACCAAGTGGAGACTACCGGGAGGATGTCCCTCTCAGTCTCCATTGCTCAGCGATCGGCTACGAGTCCCGCACGCTGCCTGTCACGCTCTCCGATGAGCCGATCAAAGGGATGACGTAGTCTCCTATTCTGTCTTAGATATAGCTTCGAGAAAAGGAGGAAGAGCCATATACTATGGGACGGAAAGGGATAAAGCTTAGGCGACAGCGGGATGCGATGGACTGCGGACCGGCCTCGCTGGCGATGATCGTCAGCTACTATGGTCGGGAGCCGGACATCGACCGACTGCGAGACCTCTGCGCCCTCGGTAAGACCGGTGTCTCTCTCCTCGGTATCAGCAAGGCGGCAGAGGAGATCGGACTTAAGACGATCGGTGGGCGGATCTCCTTCAAGACCTTGGTCGAGGAGGCTCCTCTGCCCTGTATCGCTCACTGGGATCAGAACCACTTTGTCGTCATCGATCGGGTGACTCATCATCGGAGTGGAGACTACACCATCCACCTCGCTGATCCGGGCAAGGGGCTCAGAAGCCTTGATCGAAAGACCTTCTGTGACCACTGGGTCAGCACCGTTACCGGAGGTGAGGAGCGGGGGGTGGTCCTGCTCCTCGAGCCTACCGAAGCCTTCTATGCCCCAGAGGAGGATGGAGAGAGACGAAGTAAGAGGGGGAACCTTCGCTTCCTTATGAGCTACCTGAGACGCTATCGTCGCTACTTCGTCCAGCTGATCCTCGGACTCGTCGTGGGAGCTCTGCTGCAACTCATCTTCCCCTTCCTCACACAAGCGATCGTGGATGTGGGGATAGGGAGTCGGGACATAGGGTTTATATGGACGATCCTCTTAGCGGAGCTGATGCTGCTCCTGAGTCGGACAGGGATCGACTTCGTCCGATCCAAGATCCTTCTTCATATATCGACAAGGATCAATATCTCCCTCATCAGTGACTTCTTCATCAAGCTGATGCGTCTGCCGATGCGCTTCTTCGACACAAAGCTGATGGGAGATCTCCTGCAGCGGATCGAGGACCATCGGAGGGTGGAGCAGTTCCTCACCTCAAGCAGCCTGAGCCTCCTCTTCTCTTTCGTCACGTTTGTGGTCTTCGGTATCGTCTTAGCCGTCTATGATCGGCTGATATTCACAGTCTTCCTCGTGGCGACGCTGATCTACGCCGGCTGGATCCTCCTCTTCCTCCGCAAGAGACGTGAGCTGGACTATGCCTACTTCGAGCAGGCGGGGCGCAATCAGAGTGTCACCTACCAGCTGATCAATGGTATGCAGGAGATCAAGCTCCAGGGATGTGAGCAGAGGAAGCGGTGGGAGTGGGAGGACGTGCAGGCGGATCTTTTTGGGGTCAATCTCAGGGCGCTCAACCTCCGCCAGCTCCAGCAGATCGGCAGCGTGACGATCAATGAGCTGAAGAACATCCTCATCACCATACTCGCTGCCACCGCCGTCATCAGGGGGGACATGACACTAGGTATGATGCTGGCGGTGCAGTATATCATCGGTCAGCTAAATAGCCCTGTGGAGCAGCTGATCAACTTTATCTACTCCTGGCAGGATGTCAGCATCAGCCTGGAGCGTATGAGCGAGATCCACGAGGAACAGGATGAGGAGGATGCGCATAGGATCCGTCGCGCATTCCCCTCGGAGGACAGGGAGGGGTACTCCATCGAGCTGAGGGACTTAGCCTTTAAGTACGATCCCTACAGTCCGCAGGATATCCTATCGGGCATCAACCTCTCGATCCCTAATGGTAAGGTGACCGCCATCGTCGGCGCCAGCGGCAGCGGCAAGACGACCCTCATCAAGCTGATGCTCGGGTACTATGAGCCGCTTCGGGGCTCGATCCGGGTGGGCGGCGAGGATCTGAGTGGGTACAGTCTCGAGTGGTGGCGACGGCAGTGTGGTGCCGTGATGCAGGAGGGGTACCTCTTCTCCGACACCATTGCGCGTAATATCGCCATCTCGGATGAGGAGCCGGACATCGATCGGGTGAGGGCAGCGGCGCGAGTGGCAAATATTGCAGACTACATAGAGGCGCTTCCTCTCGCTTACAATACGATGATCGGTCAGGATGGTCAGGGCATCAGTCAGGGTCAGCGTCAGAGGCTTCTGATCGCCCGGGTGGTCTATAAGGATCCGAGGATCGTATTCCTCGATGAGGCAACCAATGCGCTGGATGCGAAGAATGAGCGACTGATCACGGATCGACTCCGGACGTTCTACGCCGGGAAGACGGTCGTCGTCGTGGCTCACCGGCTCTCCACGGTCCGTGATGCCGACCACATTGTCGTGCTGGACGGAGGACGGATCGCCGAGGAGGGCACGCATGAGGAACTGACGGCAATGAGAGGGAAGTACTATAACTTGGTGAGAAATCAGCTGGAGCTGGGTAGCTAATCATGGATCAACGGAATGAAGAAAAAGCGGATGAGCGCTATCAGCTCCGGAGCGAGAAGGTCCGAAGCATCATTGGTCAGGTGCCGCCCCTGCTGACCCGCTACGGCATAACGATGCTGGCGGTGGCAGTCGCTGCCCTGCTCTTGGCTGCAAGACTGATCCCCTATCGTCAGGTCTATCGCGGAGAAGCCATTGTCTATGAGGTGCCGCCTTGTGACGAGGACTCTGTGACCCTGAGGGTGCGACTGCTCCTTGATGGTGAGCTTGGTGGTAAGGGTAATATCGAGCGTATAGTCTTATCCGATCCGACCCGGGCTGTGGAGGGGCGTGTGATCTCCCTCTCCTTGCGCCGAGACACTCTGGGATATAGGGAGGCTGCCGTGCGCTTCCCCTGCGTGAAGGTGTACCCGCTGGCTGCCACCACCCTCCCCTGCACCCTCACCACGGACGCCGGTCCCTACCTCCACTACATCTTCGGGATGTAATAGGTGCTTCCTTGTAGTGAAGACGGAGCGGTCAGGGGTGACGCATTTGAGTGGTACAGAAGCCCCTCAACTTACTGTGAAGAGTGGGGAACGAAGCACCCCTTGTGGGTGCCCGTTTTTTAGCCACGTGGTCGAGGGGCGTAGCCCCGAAGACCCGTGGACCAGGCAACGCAAGCAATCCCGCGACCCCGCCAGGGTGTCGCACTCATTGCCTGACAGGTGAGTGCGACACCCTGGCGGGGTCGCCGAAAGGGGGGTATCTGCTCGGCGACCCACAAGGGGTCGAGGGGATAGGAAAGGGTCTTTGTACATCGGTCACCGCTTCGCGGATGACCGATGCCTATGGAGCGAGCACCCTTCGGGTGCCTCACGGATAAGCCCTCTAGGTATATGATTACCCCTGTGCTCAAATGCGTCACCCCTGGGTCGGTTCACCTTTGTTTTTGTGGGATCAAGTATGTTTTGTAGCTTTGAAGACAGGATTATCGTTAAACCCTTAAGCTCCAAGCTGTCACCATGAAAAAACTCTTATCGTACCGGGAATCGTTACCAGCCTCACTTGTCTATGCAAGGGGGATAATCTGCGGTGCTATAGGAGGGGCCTCTGGAGGTCCGCATGCAGCTATTTCAGGTGCGATTGGCTTGGCGGTTGTCGGCGCTCTTGAGAACTGTTAGACGCCACTACACCGCACTTTTCCCATAATATTCTTATGCGTATCAAGTTCTTTGTTTTAGAGCTCTGCATCATAGGTGCTACCGTCTGGGCCACCCTTGTTCTTTCAAGGGTTGAGTCCTTTATGGCTCTTAAGGAGTCGATATTCCGGTTTGTTATACCGGTCATCGTCCTTGAGGCTCTGTTTGTACAGTTGATGACACTCGTCCCCGAAGAGAAAAGTCAATCTGGAGCTGTTTCCCCATGGGTCAAGGCTCTCGACATTGCCTTTTGGGGTGCACTCCTGGTAGTTTCCATTACCCTCCTCCTGATAGATATGGGAGAGCCCTTTGCAATACTGCGAAAAGATATTGGGCTGTTACTCATGGTAATCACAGTGGGAGCAAGTCGCTTTCTCTATTACCTTAAGCCAGCTAAGACGAAAAAGCTGTCCAAGTCCACAAAGGATTAACATCAGCAGTACTGCCCTATTATGTCTATATCGGTTTCAGAGGAAGCAACCTTTGGAACCGATTTTTCACTAAGACGGTCACGGGGTGGCGCATTTGATCGATGCAGAAGCCACTCAACTCATTGTGAAGAGTGTGGAACGAAGCACCCCTTGTGGGTGCCATCCGATGCCCCTCTATTCCCGAGAGGCTGGGGGAGGTGATCTCGGATCAATAGGGAGTGGATTACCTAAGGGCTAGCCAGCCGGGGTGCATCACCGTCACCCCTGCCTCCCCTAACTAAACCCGGTAATAGATTCATCTAATATCGGGTTTAGTGAAGTCTATTACCGGGTTTAGATTTCACTATTATCGGTAATAGATTTCTGCCCTACTTGTCTCCCCAAGTGACAGCATGGACTGCCACGACTGACTTTTGTTTCTACGAAAAGACATAATGGACTGACAGTTAGGTCGGGGCTTCGTTTTTGTACTTATGGTCTCAGAATAAAACGAAAAGAATAAAGTGAATATGAATTGGGATAAGTACACGATCAAGTCGCAGGAGATGATCCGGCAGGCCATGGAGGAGGCGCGCAAGCGTGGCCACCAGGCGATCGAGCCGGAGCATCTCCTTGCAGCCCTCACCGCAGAGGGGGATCAGGTGGCAGAGTACCTGATCCCCAAGTGTGGGGGAAACCTCGACACGCTTAGGTCGAGGATCGAGGAGGACCTCAGTGGCCTTCCGAAGGTGCAGGGCGGGGAGCCTTACGTCAGTAGGGACCTCGCCTCGGTGCTCGATGCAGCGGAGCGTATCGCTACCGAGATGAGCGATCAGTATGTAGCAGTGGAGCACCTCTTCCTGGCGCTCCTCAAGACCGACACCGCCGCCGGTCGCCGACTAAAGGATCAGGGCATCACCTATCAGACGATGCTTGAGGCGGTGCAGTCGCTTCGCAAGGGGGCTAAGGCGGACTCCCCCTCCTCGGAGGAGACCTACAACGCCCTCAGTAAGTATGCGACCAATCTCGTGGCAGCGGCTCGTGAGGGCAAGCTCGACCCGGTGATCGGTCGGGACGATGAGATACGACGCGTGCTGGAGATACTCAGCCGTAGGACGAAGAATAACCCGATCCTGATCGGTGAGCCGGGCGTCGGCAAGACCGCCATCGCCGAGGGGCTTGCCCGCCGTATCGTGCGGGGCGATGTGCCGGAGAACCTTCGGGACAAGCAGCTTTACTCTCTCGATATGGGGGCGCTGATTGCCGGCGCGAAGTATAAGGGCGAGTTTGAGGAGCGACTCAAGAGCGTCATCAACGAGGTGAAGGGCTCCGATGGTCAGGTGATCCTCTTCATCGACGAGATCCATACCCTCGTCGGTGCGGGCAAGAGCGAGGGCGCCATGGATGCTGCCAATCTCCTCAAGCCGGCTCTCTCCCGGGGCGAGCTCCGGGTCATCGGTGCCACGACACTCGGTGAGTATCAGAAGTACTTCGAGACCGACCGGGCGCTCGAGCGGCGATTCCAGATCGTGATGGTCGATGAGCCGAGCGAGGAGGATGCGATCAGTATCCTCCGCGGACTGAAGGAGCGGTACGAGACGCACCACCATGTGCGCATCCTCGACGAGGCGATCGTCGCCGCCGTCCGTCTCTCTCGGCGCTACATCAGCGACCGCTTCCTCCCCGATAAGGCGATTGACCTGATGGATGAGGCGGCAGCCCGACTCCGTATGCAGATCGACTCCATGCCGGAGGAGCTGGATGAGGTGGAGCGGAGGATCAAGCAACTCCAGATCGAGCGGGTCGCCATCAAGCGTGACGGCTATGAGGATAAGGTTCGCGCGATCGATGAGGAGCTGGCCAATCTCTCCGAGCGGCAGACTGCGCTCAAGAGCCAGTGGCAGCGAGAGAAGGATCAGATCGACCTGATCCAGAAGGCGAAGACCGAGCAGGAGCAGCTCAAGCTCCTTGCCGAGCGCGCCGAGCGTGAGGGCGACTACGCCAAGGTGGCGGAGATCCGGTACGGCAAGCTCCAGCAGCTGCAGGAGAGCATCGATGAGGCGGAGAAGAAGCTCCACGAGGCTCAGAGTGGCAAGGCGATGATCAAGGAGGTGGTCGATGAGGAGGATATCGCAGAGGTGGTATCCCGCTGGACCCACATCCCGGTCACCAAGATGATGGAGAGCGAGCGGGAGAAGCTCCTTCACCTCGAGGAGGAGCTCCACAAGCGGGTCATCGGTCAGGACGAGGCGATCACCGCGATCGCGAATGCGGTCCGCCGCAGTCGTGCCGGCCTGCAGGACAGCAAGCGCCCGATCGGCTCTTTCCTCTTCCTCGGCACCACCGGTGTCGGTAAGACGGAGGTGGCGAAGGCGCTGGCGGAGATCCTCTTTGACGACGAGGATATGATGACGCGCATCGATATGAGCGAGTATCAGGAGAAGTTCTCCGCCTCCCGCCTCGTCGGTGCCCCTCCGGGATACGTCGGCTACGAGGAGGGCGGACAGCTCACGGAGGCGGTCCGGCGGAAACCCTACTCGGTGATCCTCTTCGATGAGATCGAGAAGGCGCATCCCGATGTCTTCAATGTCCTACTCCAGGTGCTGGACGACGGTCGCCTGACGGACAATAAGGGGCGCACGGCGGACTTCAAGAATACGATCATCATCATGACCTCCAATATGGGTAGTGACCTGATCCGTAAGAGCCTCGAGAGCATGACGAAGGCGAATGCCGACGAGGTCGTCGGCAAGGTAAGGGCTGAGGTGATGGATATGCTCAAGGAGCGGATCCGCCCCGAGTTCCTCAATCGTATCGATGAGATCACCGTCTTCCGTCCCCTCACCGAGCAGCAGATCGCAGAGGTGGTACGCCTGCAGCTGGATCGGGTGGTCAAGACCCTTGCCTCCAATGGCATCACGCTGACCTACACCGATGCCGCCGTGGAGCAGATAGCCCACGAGGGATACGACCCGCAGTTTGGTGCGCGCCCCGTCAAGCGGGTGATCCAGAACCGGGTACTCAATACCCTCTCCACGGACATCATCAGCGGCGCCCTCCGGCGCGACAGCGTGATCGAGCTGGATGCCGAGCATGGCGACTTCGCCTTCCACAATAAGTAACACCGTTTCCTAACAAAAGACCTTTGCAAAATGGTCTTTCGCCGAAAAAGCACCGCTTTTTCGGCAGGGACTTTGCAGAATGCCCCAGATGCAAGGAACTGAGAGTGAGGGCGAAGGGAGTGTGCTAACGCACATGACCAAGCCCGAATCTCGAAAGTGACGCCGCAGATGGGGTATTATGCAAAGGTCTCAACAAGAAAGGATCCGAGTCAGCCCCACTGCGGGACCGGCTCGGATCCTTTTTCTTCTTGTTAGTATCTATTTGCGGAGGTCACGCACAAGCGATCGTACCAGCAGGTAGATACAGACAAGCAGTATGACCCCGTAAGAGAGGGAAATAATGATACTCAGAGTCGATCCCCAAGAGATAACCTTAAGCACACACAGTCCAAGACCGATCAGGATCCAGTCCAGCAGGTGTCCCAGAGCCTCTCTCGTCGATATGTACGTCCCTTCACTGTGCTCCATATCTCGCATACTATCTCTGACACAAATGTATGTAAAACAGACGAACTCAGGAAAACGGAGCGAGGGTCGGCATTTCGTTGGATGCGAGGTCGGGGTGACGCCTTTGAGCACAGGAGTAATCATATACCTAGAGGGCTTATCCGTGAGGCACCCGAAGGGTGCTCGCTCCATAGGCATCGGTCATCCGCGAAGCGGTGACCGATGTACAAAGACCCTTCCCTACCCCCTCGACCCCTTGTGGGTCGCCGAGCAGGGCCTTCAGCGACCCCGCCAGGGTGTCGCGGGATTGCTTGCATTGCCCGCTCCCCACTCTTCACTATTAGATGAATGGCTACGGTGTCTCTCAAATGCGTCACCCCTGATAAGCGAGACCAAGTCTGTAGTGAAGCGGAGGAAATTCGGTACCTTTGAGATCTATGAAGGAGATGGAAGAGGATCATACACTGGATCGGCTGAGACTGCTCGTCGGGGCGGAGGGCTGCGATAGGCTCTCGAGGGCGCATGTGCTGGTGCTCGGACTCGGGGGCGTCGGGGGCTTTGCCGCCGAGATGATCGCCCGAAGCGGGGTCGGGCAGATGACGATCGTCGATGCCGACGTGGTGAACCAGTCTAATATCAATCGCCAGATCATCGCCACGCAGCCGGTGATCGGTCAGTCCAAGGCCGCCCTCTGGCACGACCGCCTTCTCTCGATCAATCCCGCCCTACGACTGGAGGTGATCGCTGAGTATCTGCGGGATGAGCGGATGGAGGAGGTACTCTCTGCCGCCCCGTACGACTTCGTCATCGATGCCATCGACACGCTGGCGCCCAAGGTCTTCGCCATCGCCTACATACAGCAGCACGGGATCCCCTTCGTCAGTGCCATGGGGGCGGGTGCCAAGACCGACCCGACGAAGATCCGGGTGGCACGTATGGATAAGAGCTTCAATGACCCGCTAGCCAAGATGATCCGCAAGCGGCTGCGCCACCTCGGGGTCAAGCTTAACTTCCCAGTCGTCTTCTCGACCGAACTGCCGGTGGAGGAAGCGATCGTCTTGACGGAGGGGGAGCAGAATAAGAAGTCCACCCCCGGCACCATCTCTTACATGCCACCGATGGTGGGGGGCTACTGCGCCTACGTGGCACTTGATCACCTATTACATCCTAAGTCATGAGTATACCCACCGATACGCCTCTGATGGAGGTGCGGGACATTTACAAGAGCTTCGGTCGGCTGGAGATCCTACGGGGGATCAGCCTCGAGCTCCGGCGGGGAGAGATCCTCGCCATCGTCGGCGCCAGTGGGGCGGGTAAGACGACACTCCTGCAAGTGATCGGCACACTCGATGCCCCGGATCGAGGGGAAGTGATCATCGGAGGTGAGCGGCTGTCAGCCCTATCGGGCGACCGGCGTGCCGCCTTCCGCAATCGTCACATCGGCTTCGTCTTCCAGTCGCACCAGCTGATGCCCGAGTTTACCGCCGAGGAGAATGTCGCCATCCCGGCGATGATCAGTGGTAAGAGCCGCCGCGAGGCGATGGCTGAGGCAGGCGAGCTCCTTCGCCGCCTCTCCCTCGGTGATCGGCTGGACCACCGCCCGGCAGAGCTGTCGGGAGGGGAGAAGCAGCGGGTCGCCGTGGCGCGTGCGATCATCAACCATCCCGAGATCGTGCTGGCGGATGAGCCCACAGGCGCCCTCGACAGCGTCCGGAAGCGTGAGCTCCTCGGGCTCTTCCTCCGGCTACGCGAGGAGGAGGGACTCTCCTTCATCGTCGTGACGCACGACCGGGAGACGGCGGAGATCGCCGACCGATCGCTGCTCCTGAGTGATGGTCGGATCGTAAGCGAGCAGCGTGGAGATGAGGCTCCGATTTAATAAGAGCGACCGGGTGGTCCTCATCCTCCTCGTTGTCCTGATCCTCTCCTACGTGCTCTACTCCGGCATCACGGCGAAGGGACTTCCCATCCCGACCGAGGTGCAAGACACCATCCCACCGGTCGTAGCGAGGCTTGACTCCGCACCTCCGACTCCTGTAGAGAAGGAGAAGAGCAAGAGTACCCCGGCACCCATCCGAACCGACCGCTATCCCGGTCCTCCGCCGAATACCAAGCGGGTAGAGGCGTACCTCCCCAAGCTCAAGCCCGGTGCCACCATCGACCTCAATACCGCCGACACGACGCTCCTCAAGCGCGTCCCCGGCATCGGCAGCTCCTTTGCCCGCCGCATCGTCAAGTACCGAGAGCTCCTCGGCGGATACTACGTAGTGGAGCAGCTCCAGGAGGTCTACGGCATGGATCGGGAGCGATACGATGCGATCTACCCCTACTTTACGGTAAGGACGGCGGTTAGGCCCCTCACCCTCACCATCGACAGCATCAGCTACCACCCCTACCTCTCGTGGCGCCACAAGCGCGCCCTCCGACGGCTCCTCGAGGAGGAGCAGACCCTCGACTGGTCACATCTGATGGCCACCGGCGACTTCACTCGCGACGACTCCCTTCGCCTCGCCCCCTATATGCCCTTCTGAGCCAGTTCCGAAAGATTAAGAAAAAAAGGTGGGTGAGCCACGCCTTTTTCCCTACATTTGTCAGACAGCGGGATCGCAGGGCGGTCTCCGCTCGAAGTGACACCAATCATTTTTACACAAAAACCATATACTTATCTCATGAAAAAACAAACCAACCGCTACCCCTCCGAGTGCACTACCATCATCGTCGGCAAGGAGCTGATGGAGGACGGATCGATGATCGCCGCCCGCTCCGAGGACTGGGACGCCATGGTGGCGAAGAACTTAGAGATCTTTGAGACCACGGAGAATGGTCCGGAGGAGTTTATCGCCAAGGAGACCCCCTTCCGCTGCAAGCTCCCCAAGCGTCGCATCGGCTACTCCGCCCTCTCTCCCTACCACCTGCACGGCGAGTGGGGAAGTGCCGGCTTCAATCGCGAGGGCGTCGGTATGAGTGCCACGGAGAGTATCTTCAGCAGCGAGAAGGTGCTGCAGTACGATCCGCTCGTGGAGGATGGTCTGGCGGAGAACTCTGTCTTCAATATCGTCCTCCCCTACATCACCACCGCTCGTGAGGGCGTGGAGCGTCTCGGCTCACTGATCGAGAAGCACGGCATCGCTGAGGGCTTCGGCATCAGCTTCATCGACGAGCACGAGATGTGGTACCTCGAGACCGCCTCCGGCCACCGCTGGCTCGCCACCCGCATCCCCGAGGACAAGTACTTCGTCTCCGGCAACCAGAGCCGCTTCCGTGACTACGATCCCAAGGATAAGACCAATTACCTCGCCTCCGAGGACCTGATCGACTTTGCCAAGGAGCACCACCTCTTCGAGGGCGACTTCGACTTCCACGAGGCCTATGCCCGCGACGAGAAGCTCGACACCACCTACAGCTACCCGCGCGTCTGGTACCTGCAGCAGATGTACACCCCCTCTAAGAAGCAGGACGTGACGAAGAACGACTTCCCCGTCTTCCTCAAGTCGGACAAGAAGCTCACCCTCTGCGACATTAAGAAGGGCTTCCGCTCCCACTACAACGACACGGAGCACGACCCCTACCTCCACTGCAACCCCAAGGAGCCGTGGCGCCCGATCTCGATCTTCCGCACCACACAGACTCACATCCTGCAGCGTCGCCCCGGCCTCCCTAAGGAGATCGGTCAGATCGACTACATGTGTGAGGGTATGGCAGCGCTCGGCATCTTCCTCCCGCTCTACGAGGGGATCAAGTCCTACCCCGAGACCTACCGCATCGGTGGCGGCGAGTCGTGCAATAAGTCGGCGTACTGGAAGTTCCGCCACGTCCAGATCCTCGGCATGACCGACTACAATCGCTACGCCCCGGTGATCCAGGAGACCTACGCCAAGCTCGAGGAAGAGATCGCACAGCGTCAGAAGGAGATGGAGCAGGAGTACCTCGCCATCTACAAGGATCGCCCGCTGGCTGCACAGGACCTGCTGCAGAAGTTCTCCGACTGCATGCTGACCCGCGCCCTCGAGGTGACGGATGAACTGACGGAGCACCTCTTCACGCTCATCGCCCTCCACATCGGCGAGACGTACGAGTTCCACGGAGCCTGACTTAGCTGCCCTCACTCGGGCAAGTATTTGACTGGGCGCCTGTGACCGACATCGGTCGCAGGCGCCCCTCTTTTTTGTCTCGGATCCGGAGTGCAGATCTCGGTGAACTCTAAACCCGGTATTAGTGCACTAATACCGGGTTTAGTTTTGGGGGTGCACGGCTTTTAGTCCACTCGGGGTGAGGGAAAAGCGGTACCTTTGCCCCCGTACATGAAGAACAAAGATCCTGAAGAAACGACAGCCAAGACTGTCGAACTAAGTACGCTGCGGGGCCTCTACGGGAAGCATCCCGCCCTGCAGACGATCGTCCGCTCCCTCGCCCAAGAGCGGAAGAGTCCCGCCCGGCTCTTCCTCTCCGGTCTTGCCGGCTCCGCTCCGGCGCTCCTCTTTGCCGAGCTGGCGGATCGGCTCGCACAGGTGCCGACCTTCCTCCTCGTCTGTGACGATGAGGAGAGTGCGGGCTACCTGCAGAGTGACCTGGTCGCCCTGATGGGGGGCGAGGAGCAGGTCTTTTTCCTCCCCTCGCTCTATCGTCGTGGCATCCGCTACGGACAGCCCGATGCGGCCAATGAGGTGCTCCGGAGCGAGCTCGCTGATCGGCTGAGGGGTGGCGGGGAGCCGCCCCGGATCATCGTCACCTATGCGGCGGCGCTGCCGGAGGGCTTTGCCGACCAGGCGGAGTATGAGGCGGGGCATATCGACATCGCGCTCGGGGAGGAGTATGAGCGGAAGTCTCTCCGTGAGCGGCTCTGGTCGCTCGGCTTCGAGGAGACGGACTACGTCTACATGCCGGGACAATTCGCCGTCCGCGGTAGTCTGATTGACATCTACTCCTACGCACAGGACCTTCCGGTGCGGATCGACTTCATCGGCGATGAGGTGGAGACGATCAGCTTCTTTGACCCCGAGAGCCAGCTCTCCGGCGAGACGATGGAGCGGGTGCGGATCCTGGCGCCGATCGATAGCAAGAGTAAGAGCAAGGGTACCTCGCTCCTCGAACTGCTGCCGGCGGAGGCGGTGGTCTACCTGCCGAGCCACTCCTTCTTCCCCTCCACCCTCCGCACGGTCTATGAGATGCCCCCGGTCCACCCGGAGGACAATATCTTCCACACCCTCGAGGAGATGCAGGCGCGGCTGATCGAGCCGGAGATGGTGATGGAGCAGCTGGAGCACTTCTCGCTCCTCACCGGGGGCGTCGACCTAAGGGAGCAGTCGCAGTGGCGGGAGATCGCCTTCCGCGAGCAGCCGGAGCCCCTCTTTCATAAGAAAATGGACCTCCTCGCCGAGACGCTCTCCGACTACCAGCATCAGTCCTTTGCGACGATGATCATGAGCGACCAGGAGAGCCAGCTGGGGCGACTCCACAGGCTCCTCGCCGAGCGGGAGCAGCCGGTCCACTTCGTCCCACTGCGGCCGACGCTGCACGGGGGCTTCATCGACCACGAGATCAAGCTCTGCCTGCTGACGGACCACTCGATCTTCGAGCGGTACCACGGCTATAGGCTCAAGAGTGACCGCATCCGCAAGCGGAGCTCGGCGCTGACGCTGCAGGACATCCGGGGATTTGAGTACGGGGACTACGTCGTCCACTCCGACTACGGGGTGGCACAGTTTGGCGGGCTCTGCCAGATCGAGCAAAATGGGGAGGAAAGGGAGGCGGTGCGGCTCAACTTTAAGGGCGGCGACAGCCTCTACGTCAGCATCAACGCCCTCAGCCGCATCTCCAAGTACAAGAGCAAGGACGTGGAGGAGGCTCCGCAGCTCAATAAGCTGGGCAGCGGCGCCTGGGATCGGCTGAAGGATAAGACGAAGAAGAAGGTCAAGGAGATCGCTCGCGACCTGATCAAGCTCTACGCCCAGCGACTGAAGATGAAGGGCTTCGCCTTTAGCCCCGACACCTACCTGCAGCAGGAGCTGGAGGCCTCCTTCATGTACGAGGATACGCCCGATCAGGAGCGGGCTACGGAGGAGGTGAAGGCGGATATGGAGTCGCCCGTGCCGATGGACCGCCTGGTATGCGGGGATGTCGGATTCGGCAAGACGGAGATCGCCGTGAGGGCGGCATTTAAGGCGTGCGCCGACAGCAAGCAGGTGGCGGTGATGGTGCCGACGACCGTGCTTGCCTACCAGCACTACCACACCTTTAAGAAAAGGCTCAAGGACTTCCCCGTGCGGGTCGACTACCTCAATGCGGCACGGCAGGGAAAGGAGCGGACGCAGCTGCTGAAGGATCTCGCGGAGGGGAAGATCGACATACTGATCGGCACCCACTCGCTTGCGGGAAAGGGGGTGAAATTTAAGGACCTGGGACTGCTGATCATCGATGAGGAGCAGAAGTTTGGCGTCGCTGTGAAGGAGAAGATCCGGAAGATGCGCGCCGAGGTGGACACGCTGACGATGACCGCCACGCCGATCCCGAGGACGCTCCAATTCTCTCTCATGGGCGCCCGCGACCTCTCCAATATCCTCACCCCGCCGCCCAATCGTCACCCCGTGCGGACCGACCACACCACCTACAGCCCCGAGGTGCTCGCCGATGCGATCAATGCTGAGCTGGCGCGCGATGGGCAGGTCTTTGTGATCAATAATAGGATACGCACCATAGAGAGTGTGGCGGAGGATATCCGGAAGGCGGTGCCGGGCGTCCGCATAGGTGTCGGTCACGGGCAGATGCCGGCTAAGGAGCTGGAGAAGGTGCTGACCGGATTTGTCAGTCAGGAGTACGACGTGCTCCTCGCCACCTCCGTGGTGGAGAATGGGATCGACGTGCCCAATGCCAATACCATCATCGTCAATGAGGCGCAGCGCTTCGGCCTCAGCGACCTCCACCAGCTCCGCGGTAGGGTGGGGCGCGGGGATCGGCAGGCGTACTGCATCCTCCTGACGCCACCGGCGGATGCGCTGACCGATACGGCGAAGCGTCGGCTCGAGAGCATCGTCTCCTTTGCCGAGCTGGGGAGCGGTATCCAGATCGCCATGCAGGACCTCGACATACGGGGAGCAGGAAACCTCCTCGGCTCGGAGCAGTCCGGCTTCATCGCCGACCTCGGCTACGAGACCTACAAGCAGGTGCTGGAGGAGGCGGTCAGGGAGCTTAAGGATGAGGAGTTTGCCGATCTATTCCCGGCTGAGGAGGAGCCCGTGGAGCAGGCAGAGAGCCCTTCTCCCTCCGACAAGAAGGGTCACCGCCGGTCCTATGTCACCGATACCTCCATCGACACCGATGTGGCAGCCTACTTCCCTCAGACTTATGTCCCCGGAGACGAGGAGCGGATGCGGCTCTATCGCGAGCTGGACGGCATCCAGCGGAAGAGGGATCTCCTCGACTTCTACGATCGGATGGTGGACCGCTTCGGTCCGATGCCGCGTGAGGGGGAGGAGCTGCTCCATGTGGTGGAGCTCCGTCTCCTAGCCCAGCGGTGTGGTGTGGAGCGGGTGCTGCTGAAGCGCGGACTGCTCAAGCTGACCCTCGTCCGCGACCTCCACAGCCCCTACTACAGGAGCCCGATCTTCTCCCACATCCTCCAGGCGGCGGCTCAGTGGGGAGAGGTTCTTCGATTTAAGGAGGAGAAGGGCGACCGCAGTATCTCCGTCCGTGGCGTGGAGACACTGCGCCAGGCGACGACGATCCTCGAGCGGCTCTCCGGACTCACAGCTTAGTACAGTCATGAAAACCATTCTCTTCGTCGGTCTGGGCAGCATGCTTGGCGGTATCCTCCGCTACGGCATCGGGCTACTCCCTCTGCCTACAGTCTTACAAGGCTTCCCGCTCTGGACGCTTGTGATCAACCTCCTCGGCTGCTTCCTCATCGGTCTCCTGACTGCCTATGCTGAGACCACTTCGCTTGATGCGGCGATCGCCCGGGGGCTCACGGTGGGGCTCTGTGGCGGCTTCACCACTTTCTCCACCTTCTCTAAGGAGTGCCTGATGCTCAAGGAGAGCGGCGCGTATAGCCTGATGACGCTCTACATCCTCCTCAGCGTCGCTCTCGGCATCGCTGCGGTATACGCCGGTCGAGGAGTGATCAAATAATAAAAGGAGAGACGCACCACCCTCGCCGGATGGTGCGTCTCTCTTTATATAGTGGTCTCTGGTCTGATCAGAAGAGTACAGCAGCCTGGATGACGAAGCTATTCGTCTTCGCATTGAAGACATCCTTCGTCGTCTGATTGAGGCTCGTAAACTTGTAGTCGTCTGACAGTGTGGCGTTGTAGAGCGCAGCGATCTGCAGCATCTTCAGCACCCGCACGCCGAGGCCGACATTGACTCCGACGGACGCTTTCTTGGCCTCAGTCTCCCGCAGGTTATTCAGGTCCTTAAGGTCCCCGAGGTTATTATTGAGCATAAAATTGAATTGCGGTCCTGCGATCACCATCACGTCCGCACCGGGGAGGCTGACCAGGTCAAACTTGGCATTCACCGGTACGACGAAGTAATTGGTCTTCAGGATGTCCTTTACCTCAGTCTTCTCCATCGAGGTGATGCCGACATTCTTCTGAGAGAAGAGGAGGGAGGCATCGACGGAGAAGCGGAGGGGCAGCTTCATCTCGACCGTCGGACCGACATGGAAGCCGGTGTAGTAGTCGGACTTGAATTGCTCCGCCGTGGTGGGGAACTTGGAGAAGTCGGCTCCGGCGCGGACTCCCCAGTGGAACTGTGCCTCGGCGCTACCGAAAGCGGTCATGCCGAGGAGGACTCCCAGGCAGAGGATCAGCGTGTGCTTGATATTGCTCATGATGATTTCCTTATTCTTATACAATAATTAAACGTATCCCTTGCCCTCGTGGTGGATCAGCTCGAGGAACTCGGATCGGGTGCTCTGCCGCTCAAAGGCGCCGCAGAAGTCGCTCGTCGTCGTGATCGCATTCTGCTTCTGCACCCCCCGCATCTGCATGCAGAGGTGCCGTGCCTCGATCACCACCATCACGCCGAGTGGATGGAGCGCCTCCTCGATGCAGTCCTTGATCTGCCTCGTGAGCCGCTCCTGTACCTGCAGGCGGCGAGAGAAGATGTCCACAATCCGGGCCAGCTTGCTCAGTCCGGTGATATGCCCATTGGGAATGTAGGCGATGTGTACCTTGCCGAAGAAGGGGAGCATGTGATGCTCGCAGAGGGAGTAAAACTCGATGTCCTTCACGATCACCATCTGGCTGTAGTCGTCCTCGAAGGTGGCAGCACGGAGCACCGCCTTGGGATCCTGATGGTAGCCTCGGGTGAGTGCCTGGAGCGCCTTGGCGACGCGTACCGGTGTCTCCTGGAGTCCATCGCGGTCGGCGTCCTCGCCCAGCTCGGTGAGGATCTGTCGGGAGAGGGCTGCCAGTCGGTCGGTCCGCTCCTGTATCTCCTGCGGATCGACCTCCTCGGTGAAGTAGGGGTTGTCGTGACGTGAGGTCATAGTGATGGGATGGGTCAGTCGTTAGAGAGGTACTTTGATCTTGGACGGCACCACATACATCTCTCGGGCAAAGGCGGGGAAGCGCCCCTTGAGCCGAGCGATGAAGTCTCTCGCCTCCTCGCGAGTGACGAAGCTGCCGGTGCGGACGCTCCAGAAGGGGGCTTTGTAAAGCACATCGGTCTCGATCTCCGGGTAGGCGTCCTTGAGCTGCCGCGCACGGTAGGTGGCGGTGCTGCGGGCATTAGTGTCGTTGCTGCTGAATACCTGGATCCGGTAGCCGCTCCGGTAGGTGTACCCTGCCTGGAGGTCGTCCTTGGTGATCAGAGAGGGGCGATTGTGTACCAGCGCCGCGATGTCGGGCGACTGGGTAATGAAGACCGTTCCCTCGCCCTCCTTGATGAGCGCGAGCTCATCGAAGATATTGCGAACCGTGAGCGAGTCGGTCACCGACTCTTGCGCACGGAGGGTAGAGACGGTCATCAGGAGGGTGATGATCGTCAGCCCGATGATATGATACGATCGTAGTCTCATAGTGGATACAAAGGTAGTAATTCTTTGACACTATACGCCCTGACCTCTCCGACGGAAGAAGTCCCGGGTCACCTCCTCGTCCTCGAGTAGCTGCGCCCTTAGCTCCTCGAGGCTATCGAAGCGCTTGTCGCCCCTAAGGTAGAGGAGGAAGGAGATCTCCACGCGATCCCCGTAGAGGTCGCCGCTGAAGTCGAGGAGGAAAGCCTCGATCCTGTAGTCCCTGTCATCGGCGCTGATCGTCGGCGCGGTGCCGTAGTAAGCCATCGCCGGGTAGGTGACCCCGTCCAGCAGTACCTCCGCCGCCAGCACTGCATCCCTCGGGATCAGCGGTGCCGCCCCCTCGGGGACGATATTCGCTGTGGGGAAGCCCATCTGTTGTCCGATCTGCCGTCCCTCGGCGACGTAGCCGCAGAGGCTGTAAGGGTGACCCAATAGTGTCTCCGCCTCAGGGATACGCCCCTCAGCGAGGAGTGTCCGTATGCGGCTACTGCTTATCTCCATGCCACCCGGACTCACCGGTGCCACGCGCTCCACCGGCACGCCGAGCGATGCCATCTTTTTGTCAAAGAGGTCAAAGGGGATCCCCGCTGTATCACTCCCAAATCGACTGTCGTACCCCAGCACCATCCGTCGTAGCCCGATCTCCCGGAGCGATCCGATGAAGTCGCCCATCGTGAGGGCGGCCAGCTCTTGGGTAAAGGGCAGGAGCAGGATCGCATCCGCCCCGAGGGGAGCGAGGTAGCGGATCTTCTCCGTCGTGCCGGTGATTAGCGGTGGAGCGCTCCTACGGAGTACTTCGGAGGGATGTCCGTCGAAGGTGATCACCACGGAGGCTAGTCCCTCCTCTGCTGCCTGGCGGACGGTTCGCTCGATAACCGCTCTATGTCCCAGATGGACCCCATCGAAGGAGCCTACCGTGGCGACAAAGGGTCTCCCCTCCAGGGCAACGCGCAGCTCACGAAGCGAGAGGAGGGTAGGGGTCAGCGTCTGATCCATTGCGAGGGGTCAAGCTTGGTGGTCTCCTTCCAGAGCTGGAAGTGGAGCTTCGTCGCACCGCCCACATCGGGGTCTGAGTAGACCTTGCCGAGCGCCTGCCCTGTAGTGACTTTGTCTCCCGTCTTGACGAAGACCTCCGTCAGGTTGCTGTAGACGGTGAGGTAGTTACCGTGACGGATGATGATGCTGTTATTGAAGCCCTCGAGGGTGAAGATGCGGGTCACTACGCCGTCGAAGACGGAGAGTGCGCGTGCTCCGGCGACACCCTGCAGGTCGATGCCGTTATTATTCAGCTCGACATACTGCATGCCGGCGATCTTCTGCCGTCCGAAGCGTGAGACCACTCGGCTCGGCCCGGAGATCGGGCTGGGGAGCTTCCCTCGGTTGTCGGCAAAGTTCTTGGAGAGCTTCACCTCCTTCTCCGTCATCGCATAGCCCCCCTTGGTGGCGGCGCGACGTTGACCGGTCTTGCTTCCCTGCTTGGCCCGCCGTGCCTCCTCAGCAGCCTTTCGCCGTGCCTCCTCTACCTCCTTTCGGATCTGCTCCTGGATCTTCCGGTCGAGGGCGGCGGCCTGCTTCTGTTGCTTTTTGATCTGCTGTCGCAGCTCCTTCTCCTTCCCCTTCAGTCGGCTCGCCTCCTGGCGAGCAGCGTCCTGATCCGCCTGCAGCTTCGCCTGCTCGGCGGTCTTGTCATTGAGGAGCTGCTGCTGCTTATCGCGCGCCCGCTCCAGTTCAGCTCGCTGAGTCTCTATCTCTGCACGGAGAGCCTTCAGCTTCTCCGCCTGATTGCGCTGCCACTTGGCATACTGCCCTAAGTACTCCGCCCGGCGCATCCCCTCGGCGAAGTCCTTCGCGCTGAGGACAAACATCAGCATGTCCTCCGTCGAGTGGTGGGTCTGGAGGGCGCGGATCGACTTAATGTAGCTCACCTGCTTGCGGTCAAATTGCACCTGCAGCGAGTCCAGCTTCACCTCCAGCTCGTCGATCTGACCATTGAGCGCAGTCACCTCGCTCTGCATCGTCGCTATCGCCTCCTTACGAGCTCGGATCTGCTGGTCGAGGAGCGAGATGCGCTGCAGGGTATTCTTGGACGAAGAAGTGGTCTGGGTCAGGAGCGAGGAGATCCGCTTGATCTCCTCCTGGATCTTCTTCCGCTGATTCTCCAACTGCCGAACCACATCCGACTTCTTCGTCGTCTGTGCAGCACCCTCCGTGAGCGGGGTCAGGGAGAGCGTGAGGAGAAGGAGGAGTGAGAGAGGGAACTTCTTGATGTACTTCATTTGCCGAGGATTACAGAGAGCAGTCGGATGAGACTGAGTCGGGTATAGTCGTCGGGAAGCGCCTTATCCGGCCTCATCGACGGCTTGGTGTCGTAATCGGAGATCGTGAGTGCCAGCGTGGCAGGCTCTCCCATCGAGGGCATCCGGAGCTCTACCTTCATCTGCTTCGGCAGGGGACGGTAGCCGCTTATGGTGGCAAAGTGGGAGAAGGAGACGGTCACGCCGCCCGCTCTCCGAGGCAGATCGATCGTCATGCCGGTGAGATTGAGATCCAGGTCAATAAAGAGCTCGCTCCCGCTATCCCGGTCGGTGAAGCGGTACCCTCCCGGCTCCCGGCTCATCTGCATCTCCTCTAAGCGCGATGTGCTGACGGATCCGAAGAGGTCAAGGATGCTGACCGGCAGCGGCGGCGTGATGTCCAGCGCCTCGTCCACGCCGTAGCGATCCATCTTATCCAGCAGCACCACCCGATCCGGGAGCAGTGTCACCCGACCCGCCTCGAAGAGACCCATCGGTCTCGCAGCGATCACCATCGCCTCCCCCGGGTAGATCGACATGCGATAGCCACTCGAGAGATCGCCTTTGTCGCCCGCTGAGACGGAGAGCGTCCCGCGCACATCGGCGAGCGGGTAGGTGGGAAGTGCAGCGTAGCCTCGGATCACCTCGCTCTTGGAGAGGGTGCCCATCGCTCCCGAGCCACGGACGGCAGCTCTCCGGGAGCCGCACGAGGTGGCTACGAGAAGGAGCAACCCCAGCAGGAGGAGGGGCGCAGGTCTCTGTATGGTCTGTCTCATGGTGCTTTTCCTTGATTAATGTGAAAGTATACTCTCCGAGTCAGTCTGTCACCGGCTCGGACTTCTTCATCTCCGTGATCGCCTCCACCCTCTCCTCCACCAGCTTGGCGTCGCCTCCGCTCTCCAGACAGTGGCGCCACGCCTCGACAGCCTCATCGTACCGACCCTCTGCGGTGAGGATCTCGGCGAGGTGCTCGTAGAGCGTCGGGTCGGGTGTCTCCGTTGCCTCGATCGCCTTCTTGATATAGATCAGGGCGAGCATCGACGAGCCCTTGCGGTAGAGTACCCAGGCATAGGTGTCGAGGTAGGTCCCGTTGTCGGGCTCCAGCTTGATCGCCTGTCGGGCAAGCTTCTCCGCCTTATCGAGGTCGGCCGGGGTTCCGGACTTCTCGGTGAGGAAGTAGGCGTAGTTATTGTACGCCGGGGGCAGGGGCTGACTCACTGCCGCCTCGTAGTAGGGTCTCGCCGCCTCGAAGTCTCCTCCTCCGCTCAGGTCGTCCGCCCGTAGGAGTGCCAGCTGAGGGTAGAAGCGATCCTCCGTCGAGACCAAAGTCAGCGCCTCGTCCAGCTGTCTGCGATAGCCGGTCGTGTCACCCGCATTCACCGCCAGGAGGGCAAGGTAAAGGCGGAAGACTCCCTCCTCCGGCAGTGCCTCGTGACCCGCCTCGGCATAGTGGCGAAGATTTGTCGTGTCCTCGGCAGCCGCATAGCGGTCGGTGAAGTAGACGTACGGCGATACCAGCTCCACGCGATCATCCACCAGCCTATCCAGTATCCCCTCCGCTGCGACCGTATCGCCCAGCAGCAGATAGTCCTGCGAGAGTCCGAGCCGAAGCTGCGGGGTCTGGGGGAAGAGCTTGGCAATCTCAGACCGCACCTTCACCACCTCTCGCCGCGCCTCCGTGGCACTCGGTGACTCCTTATATAAGGTCTGGATCAGCGACTCCACCTGCTCCGGGTCGATCCCCTCGCTCCGTGACTGACGGAGGATATACTTCGCACCCTCACGGTACCGCTCCCGCCGAGCCAGGTAAGTCACCTCCGCCACACGCACCACATCGCTCCCCTTGTCCTGCTTCCGCAGCTGCTCTAGAGCCTTACCGGCACGGTCGTAGTCTCCCGCCGAGAGGTAGAGGTAGAAGAGTACCGTCTGCGTCGTCGGCTCTCCCGAGTGGGTCTTGCCGTACTCCTCCAGTAGCTCCACCGCCTTATCCTGCTGTCCCGCCTGCATGTAGAGACCTGCGAGTCCCGATACCTGCCGCGGGTCGTCGCGGCTCAGCTCGACGATCTTCTTCCCCACCTCGATCGCCTTATCCCACTTCTCCTCCGATCGGTAGGCCTGCTGCAGGAGGATGAGGAGGAAGTGGTCATCCGGCACCCTCTCGAGTAGCTCCGTGATCACCTCCTCGGCAGTGGCGAAGTCCTGATTGGCGAGCGCCATCCGGGCGACTGGCTCGCCGATCAGATGGTCTCCGTGCGAAGCACGATAGGCGCGCATAAGATAGGTCTGAGCCTGCTCCGGCTGACCTAGCTGGCTGAGGACGAAACCGATGTCCGAGAGCGCCGACGGGCGAAGCGAATCGGCAAGGTTGGCCATCCAGAGGTGGGTTATGTAGGGCGAGAGATTGCTCTCCTCATCCGTGGGGACCAGACAGAGCGCCCGACTGTAGAAGTCGCTGTAGAGCAGCTCCGGACTGTCGTCCCTGGGGGTCTGAGCCCTAAGCGGTGAGCAGAGCGCCAGCACTGCCGTCAGGAGTAGGGTGGGTAATATCTTCTTGTACAATGCAGTCACGATCTAATGCCTTAAATATCGGCAGGTAAAGGTACCAAAAATGCCCTTTGAAGTGCAATCGAACTGCCGCATCGTCCTATTATAATAAGGTATAGGATCTCACCCGGGTCGATGAAGCTCTCTACACCCTATGGACCCAAAGGGACACGCTGAGACTGACAAATATCGGTCTGAGGTGAAACTTGCCGTGATCAGGCATTTCTCTAAACCCGGTATTAGTGATCACTAAGACCGGGTTTAGATCAAACTAATACCGGTATTAGATTTTGGGGGAAGGGAATGATATGGGAAGGATCATCGGGAGAACCCGCTCGGAATTGTTCGTTTTCCGACCTGTCCGACCTGTCCGACTTGTCCGACAACTCTACAATACCACCCAGTACCCCAAGGTCTCGGAGTGTAGGGGAAGCGAAAAAATGGCTAACTTCGCATCAGAATCAACCACGGTTAATAGACACCATCCCGAAAATGACTGACCCCGCTGTCCCCGCTGCAGAGACGACTCGTCGAGCCGGCACCCTCGCAAAGGAGATCCTCCTGATCATCGTCGGCTCCTTCCTCGAGGCGCTGGCGTATGGTGGCTTCATCGCCCCCAACGACATCATCCCCGGTGGGGTCTATGGTATCACCATCGCCCTCCATGAGCTGACGAGGGGGGTGTTTGCCTTTGCTCCCGACGGTCTGCCGATCGGGACGACGGCGCTCTTCTTCAACGTCCCCCTTCTCCTCCTAGCGATGCATAAGCTGGGGCTGAAGTCGGGACCCAAGACGGTGCTCACCTTCATCCTCATCTCGCTCTTCACGGACGGGATCACACTCTTCCTCGACCACAAGCCGATCATCGACGACATGATCCTCGCCTCCTGCTACGGCGGGGCGATCCTCGGCGTGGGGGTCTACTTCGTCTTCCGTGCCGAGAGCACGAGCGCCGGGACGGATGTGCTGGGGCGGATCATTGCAAAGGGGCGGAATATCAAGCTCGGCACCTGCATCATCATCATCGACTCGATCGTGGTCGTCTTCGGACTGCTGGTCTTCCGAGACATCAAGGTGCCGCTCTACTCGTGGCTCACCATTTTTATATATGGTCGGGTGGTCGAGTTTCTCTCTCCTGAGAACCCCAAGAAGGCGGTCTTCATCGTCTCCTCTCAGGTGGAGCCGATCCGTCAGTGCCTCTCCGCCCTCGGCGTGCGGGGCTCGATCCTCCATGGACGGGGCATGTACGAGGGTGTGGAGCGCGAGGTGCTCTTCATCGTCGCCGAGCGGAAGACACTCCGCCGCATACGTAGCGAAGTCAGAGCCCTGGACCCCAAGGCCTTTATCTCCACCATGGATGCCGGCGAGGATCCACTACCGATCCCTAAGGCTCCTCATCAGTAATCTCTTATGTCTAAGCTAAGACCGGAAATGTGTACCGTCCCCGTGGACGGCGAGTATGATCCCTCGGTGATGCGCTTCCTCCACATACGCACCCACCTGCGTGAGGAGCTGTCCACCGGCAAGTATCCCTATCGGGTCGATATCACCTGGCCCTACGATGGGGACGAGAAGGGGCTCCCCGACCCTGAGACTGCCGATGCGATGAAGGGCTTCCGCGAGCGGGTGATCGACGGAGCACTCGAGCGGGATAAGCTTGCCCTGCTCGCCTACGAGGTGGTGGGCGAGGACCGCTGTCTCTGGTGCATCTACACGCGGAATATCCCAGCCTTCCAGGAGATGCTCAACGAAGCCTCCGCAGAGCTGCCGGACTACCCGCTGGAGATCTATGCCGAGGAGGATCGGGAGGGTCTTGCCTTTGGCGAAGTGGAGCCGCTGATCGCGGCCGAGTAGCCTTCCCGTAAACGCAAAGCGGGGACGCACTTCGGATAGAAGTACGTCCCCGCTCTGTATCAGGACCTTTGGTGAACGATGCAAAAGAAATATTGTCTTTCTCCTAAGAATAGCTACTATAAATTTGTAAGGTACCGAGTTTATACATATCTTTGCTTCGTCAACCAATCAAAGTAAGTAACGCAATGGAGACAGACAGCAGAGAGCGCACCCCGGTAGTCGACGTCCGGGAGCTGCATAAGACATATCCGGGAGCTCAGCCGCTCCACGTCCTCAAGGGCGTCTCCCTCCGGGTCGAGGAGGGAGAGATGGTGTCGCTGATGGGAGCGAGTGGCTCCGGAAAGAGTACCCTACTTAATGTCCTCGGCATCCTCGACACCTACGACGCGGGATCCTACTATCTGGACGGGGAGCTGATCACCCGTCCGGGGGAGAACGAGGCGGCGGAGCTTCGGGGGCATAAGATCGGATTTGTCTTCCAGTCCTTCAACCTCATCTCCTTCAAGACCGCGCTGGAGAATGTCGCCCTGCCCCTTTACTATCAGGGTGTCAGCACCCGCAAGCGGATGAAGCTCGCCGAGGAGTATCTCGATCGCGTGGGACTACTCCCCTGGAAGGATCACCTGCCTAACGAGATGTCCGGCGGACAGAAGCAGCGCGTCTCCATTGCCCGCGCCCTCATCACCCGCCCCCGCCTGCTCCTCGCCGATGAGCCGACCGGCGCACTCGACAGCACCACGGCGGATGACGTGATGCGGCTCCTCAGGGAGATCAATGAGGAGGACCACATGACCGAGCTCATCGTCACCCACGCCAAGGAGGTGGCAGAGCTGACCGACAGGATCATCCACATCAAGGACGGCCTCATCACCGACGAGCCATGAAAGAGCTATTTGCCGAGATCCTCGCCTCTATGCGGACGAGCAAGCTCCGCACCTTCCTCACCTCCTTCACCATCGCCTGGGGGATCATCATCCTCGTCGTGCTGCTGGGCATCGGGACCGGCATCCGCAATGGTGCCACCCGCATGTCCGATGATATGGGAATGAGCCACTTCGGCACCCAGGTCAGCCTACAGGAGACCGACCTGCCCTATGCGGGGTACCAGAAGGGGCGGAAGCCCAAGCTGACCGCCGAGCAGATCGACCGACTCAGGAGCACCTTTGCCGACGACCTCTACGGCATCGATCCGGCACCGGGCTTCGCCTTCCTCACCTTCACCACCGACTTCGGCTCCGCCAGCACCCAACTGGGTACCGCCACGCCGCTGAGTGAGCGCTTCCGCACCCTCCGCGTGATACAGGGACGCACTTTCTCCCCCCGCGAACTGGCTACGGGTGAGCGGGTGGCACTGCTCTGCAAGAGTACCATCTCGAAGCTCTTCGAGGCCGGCACCGATCCGATCGGGCAGGTGATCACCGCCGGAGGCATCAGCTACCGCATCATCGGCGTGACGGAGGATGTCAATCCCTTCTTCGCCATAACCGAGATACCGCTCACCACCTACCAGGGTCTCTACCCCAATCAGATGATTGAGGTGAGCAACCTCAAGCTTTACCCAAAAGGGTCCAAGGCAGAAGAGATGAAGAGCTTCGAGGAGCGCTTCAAGGGTGAGCTGTCGAGGATGCTGAAGTTTGACCCCAACGATCCCTACGTCTTCCGGCTCCAGAGCTCCACGGATGTGAAAAACTCAATGGACAAGGCCTTCAATGGTCTCGACATGCTCCTCTGGATCATGGGGCTCGGCAGCCTCGCCGTCGGCTCCATCGGCGTCTCCACCATCATGACCGTCACCGTGCGGGAGCGGATGCGCGAGATCGGCATCCGAAAGGCCCTCGGCGCCCGACCGAGAGACATACTCAAGATGATCCTCGGCGAGAGTATCGCTCTCTCCGTCGTCTCCGGTCTCGTCGGGCTACTCCTCGGCACCGGTATCGTCCGGCTCATCGGCTACTCCGCCGAGCACGACAGCTGGGCGATCCAGGAGGTGGGTAATGGAAATGGTGCCGAGGCGGCCTACTACCACATCGTCAGCGACCCGAGTGTCAACCTCAGCATCGCCATCGGAGCGCTGATCGTGCTGGTGGTCGTCGGCATCATCGCCGGCATCCGCCCGGCACGCCACGCCCTCCACGTCCCTGCCGTCATCGCCATGAGAGATAAGTAAGACTATGAGTAAGCTATTCTCCACAGAGCTCTGGAGCGAGGTCTTCTACTCGCTGAGACGCAACCGCCGCCGCACCCTCGTCACCTCACTGGGAGTCTTCTTCGGGATGTTTTTCTTCGTCCTCCTCGACGGGCTGGGCACCGGCATCGGTAACAGCATCAACGAGGGCTTCTCCACCCTCTCCAAGCGTTTGGTCGTAGTCTTCGGGAGTCGTACGACCAAGCCCTACCAGGGTTATAAGGCCAACCGCAACATCGAGCTCACCTACCGGGACTACCTCTGGATGAGCGACCATGCCAAGAGCCTTGAGAAGACAGGCTGCTTCCTCGGCTTCAATAAGGAAAATATGTGGATGGACTCCCAGATCACCGCCAACGGCAAGTCGGCAAAGGACTTTGTCGCCGGTGTCACCCCGGAGTATCCCTACGACATCCGTCCGGTGATCGTCACTTACGGACGCTATATGACTCGCGAGGAGATCAAGCGGGGTGACCCGGTCTGCGTCATGGGACTGAGGACGACAGAGAACTTCTTCGATAAGCCGGAGGATGCGGTGGGGAAGTACCTCTCCGTCGGAGGGATCGCCTTCCGCATCGTAGGGGTGATCGAGGGAATGTCCGATAACTTCAATGTAGGCTATAGCCCCAAGTGGTGCGTAGAGGTGCCGATAGACTTCGCCGTCGGCGGCGATCTCGACCGGGAGGTGATGATCTCCGGACTGCTTAAGGAGGGTAATACAACCGATGACCTCAGGAGCGAACTCAGTGGCTACATCGCTCGCGTCCACCACGTGGATCCAACCGACACCGGCGCGCTCGGGATGGTGGACGTCGAGTCACAGCTCCGCATCTTTGACCTGATGGCCAACCTCCTGAATGCCCTCGTCTGGATCATCGGTCTCGGCACCCTCCTCACCGGTGTCATCTCGGTCAGCAACATCCTCCTCGTGACCGTCAAGGAGCGGCAGCGGGAGATCGGTGTCCGCCGCGCCCTCGGAGCCAAGCCGATCGACATTGTGATCCAATTTATGCTCGAGTCGATGGCGATGATCCTCGTCGCCGGGCTCCTCGGGCTGCTCGTCGGACTGCTCCTTCTCCTCGGCATAGGCGCCTTAGCGGAGAGCTCCAGTCAGATCGGAGAGTATCTCCTTCGCCCCTATCCGACACCGGGGATCCTACTCTTCTCCCTCGTCATTATGATCCTTGCAGGCGCCTTTGCCGGACTACTACCGGTGCAGAAGGCTCTCGACATCAAGGCGATCGATGCCATACGTGACGAGTAATCCCCTTTTCCTTATAGACAAAACAATAACTACCAATCATATCTCCATTATGATCCAAGATCCATCACAGTCCGGCACCGTCCCGGTGCAGAAGAAGCGTGCGAAGAAGTGGCCCAAGATCCTCCTCTGGGTCGTCCTCGGTCTCGCCATTATCGGCGTCATCGCCACCGCGATCGTCAAGTCGCAGGGTAAGACGAAGGAGCTCTACGAGGAGGTCACCCCGACCGCCAATGACTCGATCGTCAAGTCGACCGTACTCACCGGCTCCATCGAGCCGCGCGACGAGATCCTCGTGAAGCCCAATATGAACGGCATCATCGCCGAGCTCAATCACCTCCCCGGCGACTTCGTCCAGGAGGGCGAGCTGATCGCCAAGATCCAGATGGTCCCTGACGTCGCTATGGTCCAAAGTGCCGCCTCTCGTGTCGATGCCGCCCGCGTCGACCTGAAGCGCACCGAGGAGGTCTACAACCGCGACAAGTCCCTCTACGACCAGCAGATTCTCGCCAAGGAGGCCTACGAGACCTCCCTCGCCAACTACCGCCGCGCCAAGATTGAGTACAGCTCCGCCGTCGAGCAGCTTGACCTCACACGCACCGGCTCCTCCGCCTCTACCTCCAAGCGGAATAATACCCTCGTCTTTGCCACCGTCACCGGGACAATTCTCGAGCAGCCGGTCAAGGTCGGCTCACGCGTCACGATGGCGAACAACTTCAGCGAGGGTACCACTGTCGTCAGCATCGCCGACCTTACCGACCTCCTCTTCATCGGTAATGTCAATGAGAGCGACGTCAATAACGTCACCGTCGGCTCCCCCGTCACGATCCACGTCGGGGCGCTGAAGGACAAGACCTACCACGCTGTCGTGGAGTACGTCTCCCCCAAGGGCAAGGACACCAGCGGGACGATCCTCTTCGAGGTGAAGGCGGCGATCTCGGGCGATGACCTCTCGGCACTTAAGGCTGGTTTCTCCAGCAATGCCGAGGTAGAGATGGCGCACAAGACCAGCGTCCTCACGATCCCCGAGGCGACCGTCACCTACGAGGGCGACAAGAGCTTCGTCTTCGTCAAGGGCAGCAAGGGAGAGTATGAGAAGAAGGAGGTGACTCTCGGTCTCTCCGACGGCATCAAGGTGGAGGTACTCTCCGGGCTCACCGGCGACGAGACCCTCCGCGGTAATCTCATGAAGCAGAAGAACTAATCCACCATGATCGCTCACAGACCTTTCATCCCCACCCTTCTCCTTCCGCTCCTCGCCCTCACGGCTACGGCGCAGGTGCCGGAGGCGGAGCCTACTCTTAGCGGCGAGATGACCCTCTCGCAGTGCATCACCTACGCACAGAGGCACAGCCCCGAGCTGATCCCCGCCCAGGTGCAGATGGAGCAGCTCGAGGTGCAGGAGGAGTCCGCAAGGATGAACTTCCTCCCTGACCTCAATGCCGGCGTGGGGCAAAACTTCTCCTTTGGCTACACCCAGGGACACGACAAGGTGCTGAGGAAGAATAACGGCTCCTCCACCGGACTAAATGTCTCCACGTCGCTCTCCCTCTTTGAGGGCGGCGCCCGCTGGTGGGCGCTTAAGAGCAGCCAAGAGGCGCTCGAGAGCAAGGACTACATCCTCGATGAGGTGGAGGACCGGATCGCCCTCACCGTCGCCTCCAGCTACGTCGGCGTCCTTCTCGCTCAGCAGATCGTCGAAGTGGCGGAGGAGAATCTCTCCCTCTCCCTTATGCAGCAGAAGCGGGTCGATGCTCAGGTGGAGGCCGGCAAGCTCGCCCCCTCGGAGCAGCTCAAGATGCGCACCCAGGTGGGGCAGGATCGACTGGCTCTGAATGAGGCAAAGTCCGACCTCGACCGTGCCATGCGCGTCCTCCGCCTCGATATGGGCATCACGGAGGAGGGTGAGACCTTTACCGTGCCTCAGGAGGATCCCGAGAGCGTTATCGCCCGGCTGGAGCGGGAGTCACCCTATCGTGTGGCACCGGAGTGGACCAACCCCTCCCTCCGTCTCGCTCAGCTACGGTACGACCTCTCCTCCTACGACGTCAAGCGCGCCAAGGCTGGCTATATGCCCCGCCTAAGCCTCTCCGGCGGCTACTCCAATGGCTACTTCCACTACTTCGGTGACGAGATCCCCAATCAGTCCTTCGGCGACCAGCTCAAGTCAAATGGTCAGTACACCATCGGTCTCTCGCTCTCCATCCCGATCTTCAATCGCGGTCAGGTCCGTGCCTCCGTCCGTCAGGCAGAGCTGCAGCGGGAGAGCGCCCTCGGACAGCTCATCCAGCAGCAGTTTAGCGAGCAGCGAAACATTACCCTCGCCACGGCTGATCTCCGCAAGGCGGAGGAGTCCTACCGGCTCTCCAAGGACAATGTCGAGGTGGCGCAGGAGTCCCTCGATATGACCGAGAAGGAGTACAATGCCGGCCGCATCACCGCCTACGAGTGGGAGCAGTCCAAGAATAAGCTCATCGGAGCCAAGTCGCAGTACCTCCAGAGCGTCTACACCCG